>JBKQJQ010000552.1:0-2871 GCA_052147875.1 Solirubrobacteraceae bacterium
GCACCGCAGCGGCGCTCTGAGCGACCGCGGATTCGCCGCGGCGAAAGCGAGGGTGCTTCTCAGGACTGAGCCGTTGAGCAGATCGACCCAGACAGACGTTCCAGCCACGGATCGTTGACCGCCCGGCCCGGCCGACCTGGACACACTCGCCCGATTTGCAGGTTGTGGGGCTGAGCGACGAACGAGAGATCAGCGAAGGCTGAGAGTCGAATGAGTGAAGGCGGACGTTCACGAACGCGGTAGTGGCGGGTGAGTTGAGCCCGGGGCGGTCACTGTCGCTCGACGACGTAGAGAAGTACCTGACAGGAGAGGGCCCCTGATGCCTCGGCCAGCGACAGGACAGGTTGTTGTCCGAGCGCAATGGTGGCCGTCGCGTCTATGGGCTGCGCTTCCGCGCCTACGGCGAACGGCAATACGTGACGCTCGGTTCGGACAAGGACGGTTGGACGCAGGAGACGGCCGAGAACCGGTTGAAGGATCAGCTCGCGAAGGTGCGGCTCGGGATCTGGCAGCCACCGAAACCGCCGCAGTCGGAGCCCGAGCCGGACAAGGAGCCGACGTTCCACAAGTTCAGCTCGGATTGGTTCCTAGCCAACCAGGGCGCCTGGCGTCCCAAGACGCGCGTTGATTATCAGTGGCAGTTGTCGAGCCATTAGCGGGGCTTTTGCTCTACGCGCCCGGCAGGATTTGAACCTGCGACCTTCCGCTCCGGAGGCGGACGCTCTATCCCCTGAGCTACGGGCGCTTGGAGAACGTGGTGAGCTTAGAGCAGATGGAAATCGCGATCATTTCGGACACGCACATGCCACGCCGCGGTCGGCGCCTGCCCGCGACGTGCGTCGAGCGGGTGACGCACGCCGATCTGATCATCCACGCTGGCGACCTGATCGCGCTCGAGGTCCTGAGCGAGCTGCGCTCATACGGCGACGTGGTCGCGGTCCACGGCAACGTCGACAACCCTGCGGTTCGTGCGGCGCTGCCGGCCGCGGCGATCGTCGAGGCCCAGGGACGGCGGATCGCGTTGATCCACGACGCGGGTTCGGCGGTCGGGCGTCCGCGTCGGATGCGGGCGCGGTTTCCCGAAGCCGACGCAGTCGTTTGCGGGCACTCGCACATCCCGCTACACGAGCGCGCGAGCGACGGCTTTCAGATCTTCAACCCCGGCAGCCCGACTGACCGCCGTCGCGCCCCGCGGCACACGATGGGGATCGGACAGCTGCGCGACGGCGAGCTCAGTTTCGAGCTGGTCGCGCTCGACTGACACACTCAGCCGGCGATGGACCTGTCGATCTTCTTCGCCGGCACCGGCGGCTCGGCACCGACCGCCCGTCGTGGGCTGCCCGCACTGCTGGTGCGGCGTGGCGGGGACCGGATCCTGTTCGACTGCGGCGAGGGGACGCAGCGCCAGCTCGTCAGCTCGACCGGGCTGACCGATCTCGACGAGATCTACCTGACCCACTTTCACGCCGACCATTGGCTCGGCCTGCCGGGGATGCTGAAGACGTTCGACCTCCGTGGCCGCGAACGGCCGTTGACGATCAGCGGACCGCCGGGGCTCCGGGCGATGATGGCGCTCGTGCTCCAGATGGGCGGTCGCGTCGGTTACGAGATCGAGGCCTTCGAGCTCGAGCCGGGTGACATCGTCGCCCGCGACGGCTACCGGATCGCGCCCGTGACTGTCGAGCACCGCGGGCTGGCGTTCGGTTACGTCCTGTTCGAGGATCAGCGGCCCGGCGTCTTCGACCCCGCCGTCGCGCGCGCGCTTGGGCTCGTCGAGGGGCCTGAGTTCGGTCGCGTCCAGCATGGCGAGACAGTCCGCGGCGTCGCCCCTGAGCAGGTCCTCGGCCCGCCCCGCGCGGGTCGTAAGCTCGTCCTCTCGGGCGATACGACTCCGTGCGACGCGCTGCGGGTCGCCGCCCATCGGGCCGACGTCCTCATACATGAGGCGACGTTCGCGGACGAGGAGCTCGACCGCGCAGCGGAGACGGGACATTCGACCGCGAGCGGGGCTGCAGCCGTCGCCCGCGACGCCGAGGTTAGGCTGCTGGCGCTCAACCACGTCTCGATGCGCTACCCGGTCGCGCTGCTACGTGACCAGGCGCGCGCGATCTTCCCGCAGACCGTCGTCCCGCGGGACTTCGACATGATCGAGGTCCCGCTGCCGGAGCGGGGTGAGCCGACATTCGTGCGCTGGAGCGACTCCCCCGAGGCGCGGGCGACCGACACCGAGCACGCCGGCGCCGAGGCGACACCATGATTGCAATCGCGCCCGAGCGGCTCGAGCGCGGGCGGCTCGTCTACGAGCGGATCAGACCGGACCACACGACCGAGCTCGAGGCGCTGCTGCTCGACCCCCGGGTCTACCCGATGCTGCATCCGCGCGATGAGCCACCGACGGCGTTCGACGTCCGGGCCCATGTCGCGGCGAAGCACGCGCACTGGGAGCGCTACGGCTTCGGCCTCTGGCTGATGCGCGACCGGACCACCGGGGAGCTGGCCGGCCGGGGCGGCCTGCAGCACACGGACGCGCTCGAGGGCGAGCCCGTCGAGGTCGCGTGGGCCGTGATGCCGGCCCGCTGGGGTGAGGGCCTTGCTACCGAGCTCGCGTTCACCGCGGTCGACGTCGGCTTCGAGGCGCTCGAGCTCGAACGCCTGATCGCGTTCACGCTCCCGCACAACATCGCGTCGCGTCGAGTGATGGAAAAGGCCGGCTTCACCTACGAGCGCGAGATCGTGCACGCCACCCTGCCGCACGTCCTCTACTCGCGGGAACTGGGCGCCTAAGCGTCGTGTGGGGACGCTCGAACGCCCAGGTTAGCCGCCGGGGCCGGAGCAAGGCTCCGCACCAACCAGATAAGGCCCCTTTAACCC
>JBKQJQ010000553.1:0-2889 GCA_052147875.1 Solirubrobacteraceae bacterium
GCTCGAGCACCTCGAGGACGCACTCGCGGCCGAGCAGCTGCCGCTGGGCGAGGCAGAGGTGGAGCGCCTCGAGGAGCCGTACGTGCCGCACGCGATCGCCGGTCACTCCTAGCGCCCCGGGCGTACGGCGCGGTCCTGTCAGAAGCCAGTTGCGCTCGTCGGGCGGGGTGCGTAGGGTCGCGCCTGCAGGTGCGTAAACGCACCTGATCGAGTGGTCCGCCACCGGAGTCTTGAGGAGGTATCGATGGCAGAGGTTTCTGCGCCATCAGGCGCACCTAGTCCGGTGCTCGACGCCGAAGGCCTCGACCGAGGGGTTGGTTTCCTCGGCTTGCTGTGGGCGTCGGAGGGCTCGATCATCGGCTCGGGGTGGCTGTTCGGGGCGCTCGTGGCGGCGACATACGCCGGGCCGTCGGCGCTGATCGGCTGGATCATCGCGTCGGCGATCGTGATCCTGCTCGCGCTCGTGCACGCCGAACTCGGTGGATTGTTCCCGGTCAGCGGCGGCACCAGCCGGTTCCCGCACTACGCGTTCGGAAGCTTCGCCGGCGCCACGTTCGGGTGGGCTTCGTACCTGCAGGCGGCGACGGTGGCGCCAATCGAGGTGCTCGCTGCGATCCAGTACCTATCGACCGCGCACTGGGCGCGAAACTTCTTCCACAGCCACCTGGTGAACGGCCTCCCCGCGAACACGCTGTCGGGCAGCGGCATCATCGCGGCGGTCATCCTGATGTTCATCTTCGTGATCCTGAACCTGATCGGGATCCGCTGGCTCGCGCGAGCCAACAACGGGATCACCACCTGGAAGGTCGTCATTCCGGTGCTGACGATCATCGTGCTGCTCGTGACCCACTTCCACACCTCCAATTTCGGCTCCGCGGGCGGCGGCTTCTTCGTCAAGGGCGCGGCGCTGAAGAGCATCCTGATCGCGATCCCGTCCGGCGGCATCGTGTTCGCGCTGCTCGGATTCGAACAGGCGGTGCAGCTTGGCGGTGAGGCGGCCAACCCGAAGCGCGACCTGCCGCGGGCGGTGATCCTCTCGATCCTGATTGGAGCGGGGATCTACATCCTCCTGCAGGTCGCGTTTATCGGCGCGCTCAGCCCCCACTACCTGGCCAAATACGGTCCGTGGACCAACCTCGGTTCCAGCAACCCCAATCCCGCGGTCGTCACGCTCAACGCCGGGCCGTTCTACACCGTGTCAAAGATCGCCGGGTTGGCGTGGCTGGCGTTCCTGCTCCGGCTCGACGCGGTGATCTCACCCGCCGGCACCGGACTGATCTACACGACCTCGTCGTCGCGGCTCAGTTTCGCGCTGAGCAAGAACGGCTACATCCCGCGTGCGTTTGAGAGCACGAACCAACGGACGCGGGTGCCGGTGTTCGGAGTCGTCTTCGCGGCCTGCCTCGGCCTGCTGTTCCTGCTCCCGTTCCCGAGCTGGAGCGCGCTGGTCGGCGTCGTCACGAGCGCCTCGGTGCTCATGTATTCCGCCGCGCCGCTGGCGCTGGCGGCTCTGCGCAAGCAGAAGCCGGAGCTCGAGCGGGTGTACTCGCTGCCCGCGGCCGGGTTCCTGGCCCCGCTGGCGTTCGTGTGCGCGAGCTGGATTATCTACTGGGCCGGATGGGAGACGTACACGACGCTGATGGTGGCGATGCTGATCGGCTACGCCCTGATCGGCCTGTCGTACGTGTTCAAGCTCAATCCGGCGGCGCCGAAGATGGACTGGGAAGCCGCGATCTGGATCCTCCCGTATCTGATCGGGATGCTGGTGATCTCGTACTTCGGCGACTTCGGTGCCGGCGGGATCATCGGCGGCATCGGCCCGTTCAGGCACGTGCTCGATCAGGGCGGCAACGACGACCTCGGGCTGTGGGGCGGACTGGCCGCGGTCGCCGTCTGGAGCTTGATCATCTTCTACCTCGCGATTGCGAGGCGACTCCCGGGCGAGAAGGTGGACGAATACGTGGCGGAGGTTTACCCCCCGCCGCTGGCGGAGCACTGATCTTCGAGCGCCCGGCGGATCCGCACCGCGAGCTCGAGCTCGAAGCGGCCGCCGGGCGCTTGTCGTGCCTCGCTGAACAGCTCGCTGAGCGCCGTCGGGCACCTCGAGCTGTCGGCGGACGCGCTTCGGGAGCTGCGATTCGCGACCCTGTTCAGGCTCCCGGTCACGCTCGATTGTTCCAGCCGCTCACTTGATCGTGACCTTGAACAACCGCGGAACCGACACCGTGCAGCTATAGCCCGTGCCCGTCGTCGGCGTGTAGACCTGCGAGAACGAGATCGTGCCGCTGGCGGCGGTGCGGCTCGTGAACTTGCCGGTCACCTGGGTTGTCGTGGTCAGCTCGGAGGCGTACTCGCCCGTGTACCTGTGCGTAACCTTGGAGCCACTGATCGAGAAGTGGCCACGCTTGGAGACCTTGATCGCGGCCACCTTGAGTTCGGATCCGCTCGTGTACGGGTCGACTCCGGGCTTGAAGCCGCCGACGCCACCGCCGCAGCCAAACGTGCCGTAGGTGAAGTTCAACAGCCGCGTGCCGCCGGCTGAGACGGTGAAGCTGACCGGCGGGCTGAAGCCTTCGATCGGCGGTACGTTCGTGATGATGCCCGCGTAGCGCTTGCCGGGCTTCGGGTGCGCCGCGAGCGCCGTGGCGGCGAGCCCGAGCGTCAGCGTCGCGGTGAGCAGAGCTGCGGTCGCCCTGGTCCGATGGTTCATCTGTTCCCCCTCGTTGCGGTGATCCGGCCGAACTCGAGGCGGAGCCTAATAGAAAGGAAAGTTCGGTTTAGTTAGTTCCCTCGGAGAGCACCGAGTTGGGCTCGTAGCCGGCCGGCACGACGCTCTGCGCTAGCGGCAGCTTCGTCTTGACGATCACGCAGTACGAGCGGGTGCCAGCG
>JBKQJQ010000554.1:0-2989 GCA_052147875.1 Solirubrobacteraceae bacterium
CCGACCGGCCGCGGCTCGAGCCCGTGTTCGCGCCCGAGCGCCAGGGCGAGGTGCGTCGCAGCTGTCTCGACGTGTCGCGCGCCAGGCGCGAGCTCGGGTGGGAAGCGCGCGTTTCGTTGCGCGACGGGCTGCGGACGATCCTCGCCGGCATCTAGTTGTACTTACCGGACGTTGTTCATCCTTGCCTTCTTGCGAGGCCGCTGGTGTCGTACCCACCCGGTCCGATCGACGGGAGCGGTTGAGTTTGCGTGTGGTGACGCTCGACGGCTGGCTTGACTCGGGTCGTCGTGTGTTGTACGCCGGGTCGACGTTGTGGGATATCGGCGGTGATAGTCCCCGTCGTCATCCCACTACTCGGTGATGACGAGCACCGCTGAGGTGTTGGTGGCGCCGGTCGCGCGGCTGGCCTGCGTGGGCTCGGCGACTGGGTCCACGGCGCGATCTACCGTGTCAAGCACCGAACCCACGCCGCGCTCGACGGCTGGCTTGACTGGCACAACACACGACGACCCCACCGCCCCCTCAGCCACAAGCCGCCCACCGCCCGCCTCAACGAGCTGGTCAACCACATCTAACCGGTCTCGGCAGGCCTCAGAGGTTCTCTGCGACTCGCGGTGCCTCGCGGGTGAAGAACCACCAGCCGATTGCGAACGTGAGCAAGATCAGCGCCGAGGCGGCGAGCACCGAGGCGAGTCCCCCGGCGTCGATCGCCGATGGGAATTTTGGCCCGCCGATCATCGCGTGCCCCATCTGTGTCAGCAGCATTCCGGGCGGGTTGATCAGCGCGATCTGCTGGAAGGTCTCACCGAACTTCTTACCGTAGCTCTCCGCCGTGTACATGATCGGCGAGCAGTAGAACCACGCCTGCAGACTCACGTCCCAGATCGGCTGCACGTCGCGGAAACGGACGTAGGCGGCCGATAGCAGCATCGCCATTCCGGTCGCGAACAGGATGAACCCGAGCGCGATCGGGAACATCTCGAGCCAGCTGGGTTTCGGCGTGACGCCGTTCGCGAGCGCGAACACGACGACCGCGATCGAGTTCATGCCGAGGTTGAAGGTCGCCGTCAGCGAGACCGACAGCGGGATCACCATCCGCGGGAAGCGGATCTTGCGCACCAGCGGTTCGCGTGCGACCAGGCAGTTGACTGAGTTGCTCGTCGCCTCGGCGAAGTAGTTCCACAGCACGATCCCGGTCAGCAGGTAGACGCCGTAGTGCGGGATCCCCTGACCGACGTGCAGGATCTGCGTGAAGAACAGGTAGAGGACGCCGAAGAACAGCAGCGGCCTCATCAACGACCAGAAGTAGCCGAGCACCGAGCCGAAATAGCGCAGCTTGAATTCGCTGCGCGCGAGCGTCAGCGTCAGCTCGACAAACCGCCGCCCATCCCCGCCGAGCGCCGAAGGACCATATGAGCTCGTCGCGTGCGTGCTCATCGGCGACCAAGCTAGCAGTGGCGGTCGGCCCTCACCGTAGGTGGCGGCGTGCGTGCACCGCCAAGCCGAGCGGGATAATCGCCGACGTGGGCGTCCGAACGATGCAAGCCGGCGAGCGTCTCGAGGTGACACGGGGCGAGGTCGTCGTCTGCGTGCGGGGCGATGGGGCGGCCGAGACGCTGCGCAGTGTGCTGGAGCGCACGGACCCGAATGTTCCGGTCCTGGTCAACGACCCGACCGTCGGCGCGAACGAGCGAGTTCTCGCACTCGACCCCAAAGCTGATGTCGTTGCAGCTGCCGCACCCGCGGACGTCGTGTTGCTCGACGCGGGCTGTGTGGTCGCCGACGGCTGGCTGCCCGCGCTGCGCGAAGCCGCGTACGTCGATGCGGCGATCGCAACGGCCTGCGGCATCAGCGCCGACCGGGGAGACCGCGAGTTCGACGAGGCCGCACGGATCGTCGCCACCGCGTCGCTGCGGCTCAGGCCCCGGTTGAGCGCGCCGCGGGGACCTTGCGTGTATGTCCGCCGCACGGCGATCGAGCTGGCCGGCGACGTGACGTTCGGGTTCTGGCGCCTGTGCCTCGACGCGGGCCTCCAGCACGTGCTCGCCGACGATGTGCTGATCGACGACCGGCGTCCTCGGCTGCCGGACGGCGATCCGGACTCGACGGAGCCGCTGGCGCGCGCGACGGGCGCCGTCAAGCGGGCGCTGACCGGCGTCGAGGTGGTGATCGATGGACGGATCCTGTCGGGGGCGCTCGATGGGACCAGGGTCGCGGTGCTGGAGTTGATCGGTGGGCTCGCGAGGACCGGGAGCGTGAAGTTGGCGGTACTCGTCGACCCTGGCGTGGGAAGCGACACGCGGGCGCTGCTCGAAGGCCTCGGTCTCGCGTTGATCGGCGGCACGGAACGGTCGCCGGTCCGGGCGGACCTCGTACATCGTCCATTCCAGGTCTCGACGCCTGCCGACCTGACGGTACTCGCGCAGTTCGCGGACCGGTTCGTGATCAGCCACCAGGACCTGATCAGCTATCACACGCCTGCGTACTTCTCGTCGACGGCCACCTGGGAGGGGTACCGCGAGCTGACACGTCACGCGCTCGCGGTCGCCGATCACGTCGTGTTCGGCTCAGCTCACGCTCGCGACGACGCGCTCGCCGAGGACCTCGTCGAACACCACCGGGCGACCGTCGTCCAGATCGGCGTCGACCACCCGCTCGCGCGTACGGCCAGCGCGCGTCCAGCGGGAGCCGGCCCGATCGGGGACGAGCAGCCCGTGATCCTCTGCCTTGGATCTGACTACATGCACAAGAATCGACTTTTCGCGCTACAGGTCCTCGAGCAGCTCCGGACGCGGTGGCCGGGCGTGCTGGTGATGGCCGGGCCGCGCGTCCAATATGGGTCGTCACTGCCCGACGAGCGCGAGCTGATGGAGCAGCAGCCCGAGCTGGCCGCGGCCGTGCTCGACCTCGGGCCGGTTGGCGAAGCCGAGAAGAACTGGCTGCTCGAGCGCGCGTCGCTGGTTCTGTACCCGACCGTCCACGAGGGCTT
>JBKQJQ010000555.1:0-7309 GCA_052147875.1 Solirubrobacteraceae bacterium
CCGATCGGCACGGGCGGATCCGCGATCACCAGCTCGAAGCCCGCGAGCTCGCATGCCCTGGTCAGCTCCGCCCGCCGGCGACCGTGGTCCTCGGGGCGCCCCAGAGCGCATGCGAAGTTGATAACCCGCCAGCCCGCGTCGCGCAGCCCCATCAGCGTCGCCGGCGCTCCCAGCAGCTCGTCATCTGGGTGCGGGGAGACGCCGATCACGACCGGGTGACCGCTCATCGTCAATGCGTCAGCGTCACCTTCTGGAGACCGTGCGGGCGGTCGACGTCGAGGCCGCGCAGCCCGCACCCCCATCCTGGTTGCGCGCGGGACACGAGCAGGTCGCCTGCTCCCGGGTCGCCAGTTCGAGCCGGCTCAGCGGTCGGCCAGTCACCTGCCGGACCGTAGCGCGACCCGGCGGTGCTGACCGGCGCGCCTGCGACCGCCCTGCGCTGGCGCTCGATAACGCATTCACCCGACGCGGGCGACGCCGGCGATTCGCTCGGCCTCCGGCAACCCGGAGCCGCTGCTCGAGGAGCCGACGGTCATGGGCTGAGGCCCGGACCGCGCGGCGGTATGGTCACCGCGTGGAATTGGAACCTGATTCTCCCCGGCTGAGGCACGGCAGCTCGACCGCGGCCGTCCACGGTGGCTCGACGCCGCAGCGTCCCTGGCCTCGAGGGCCGGTCACGCCCGTGTTCCAATCCACGACATTCGAGCTCGACGACGCCGCCTACGAGGACATCGCGCGCACCGGCGGAACCGAGATCTGGTGGTACACGCGGCTCGGTAATCCGACCGTCGATGCGGTCGCCGCCAAGCTGGCGGCGCTCGAGGGGGCCGAGGCCGGGCTGGCGTTCGCCTCGGGGATGGCGGCGATCACGTCGACCGTCATGTGTGTGCTGCGGCCGGGGCAACGGATCGTCGCCGCGCGGGAGCTGTACGGCGAGACGTTCACGCTGCTGCACGGAGTGCTGCCGGCGACCGGCCGGGCGGTGAGCTTCGTCGCGGTCGACGACCTCGACGGCTGGCGTCGGGAGCTGCGCGGCGCCGATGTCGCGTACCTGGAAACGCTCTCGAATCCGATGCTGCGGGTCGCGAACCTGCCGGCGATCGCTGCCCTGGCGCGCGAGGCCGGCGTGACGGCGGTGATCGACAGCACGTTCGCGTCACCGGTCAATGTGCGCCCGCTCGAGCATGGCTTCGACCTCGTCGTGCACTCGGCGACCAAGTACCTCAACGGGCACGCGGATCTGGTCGCCGGGGTAGTCGCCGGTTCGCACTCGCGGATCGCGGCGATCCGGGCGCTCGCGAAGACGTTCGGAGGCTGCCTTGACCCGGCGGCCGCGGCGAAGCTCGATCGCAGCCTGAAGACGCTCGTTGTGCGGATGGAGCGACACAACGAAAACGCGCTCGCGATCGCCCGCTGGCTCGAGAGCAACGACGAGATCGAGGCCGTCGCCTACCCGCTGCTTGACTCCCACGCGGACGTCGAGCTCGCGACGCGGCTACTGCGTGGCGGCTCTGGGATCGTGACCCTGCGCGTGCGCGGAGGCGACGCCCGCGCGGGGGCGGTCATGGACTCGCTGCAGCTGATCGTGCAGGCGACCAGCCTCGGCGGGGTCGAGTCGCTGATCAGTGCGCCGTACAACACATCGCACCGTCAACTCAACCCCTCGCAACTGGCGGCACTCGGGATCCTGCCGGGAACGCTGAGGCTGTCAGTCGGGATCGAGGACGTTGGGGACCTGATCACTGACCTCGACCAGGCGCTGGCTGCAACGGCGGCGCGCGTCGAGCGGATCACTCGTTGATCCGCAGGGTCGCTCGTCCGCGTGCGGTGGACGTCAGTGCGACACCGGCCAGCGTAACCACACATAGGCCGGCCGCCACTGCCGTCGGCAGCCCGTCGCCGGCGACCTTGGCCGCCGCGCCGCCAACGCCCGCGCCGAGGATCTGGCCCCCGGCCCAGGCGAGGTTGGTGAGCCCACCGGCAAGCGCCTGATCGAGCCCAGCCGCCTCGGCGACGTCAGACAGCATCGCCATCGCGGGCGCCCAGAACGTTCCGAGTGCGGCTGTGGTCAGAACGATCACGATCGCCAGCGCCACAATCGTGTCCGGTACCGTGAAGCACAGCAGCGCAAGTGCACCGCCTGTCAGCCCCACCCGCACCGGCACGAGTCGGCCGCGGCGGTCCGAGATGCTGCCAACCGCCGGGGCGATCGCCGCCTCGACGGCGAACGCGGCGAGGAACGTCGCGCCGATCACCGCGGCGTCGGCGCCGAACCGGTGCAGGCGCAGAGGACCCAGGACATTGATCAAACCCGAGCCTACCGCCGGGAGTGCCACGAGCCACATCGCGAGCACCGCGCCCGGCTTCTCCAGCACGCGGGCCAGCGCGCTGAGGCCCTGGTGAGACGGCACGTGGTGAGAGGGCAGGGTGCGCGTCACCACAATCAGCACGACTGCCGCGGCTGCCACCCCGGCGAATGTGGCCGGCCGTCCGGCGACGGACGCTACGGTGCCGATCACCGGTCCGAACAGGGAGCCGCCGATCGCGGCCGCCAGCGCACGGCCGATCATCGCCCCGCGATGGGCCGTCTGGGTCTCGTCGACTATCCAGGCGAATCCACCAGCCCACGAGCACGCTCCGCCGATGCCCTCCACAAAGCGCGCGAAATCGAGTGCCGCGGCGCTGGTCAGCAATCCGAACGCGACCGTCGAGCAGGCGAGCAGCGTCAAGCCCGTGCAGACCGTGAACCTGGGCCCGACGCGCACGGCTAGCAACCCGCAGGGAATCGAGCCGAGCAGCGTCCCAATCGGGTATGCCGCGGTCATCAGCCCGGCCGACAGCTTCGACATGTGCAGCTCGTGAACGAGCCCCGGAAGCAGCGGCGCAATAACCGCGTAGAACATCGTGTCCAGGAACAGCACCGCGCTGATCACGGCCACCAGACGGCGCTCGCGCGCCGCGCGCCCCGCTGAACGCTCGGCAGGCTGGCGTGGCATCGCTCGCCACCCTAGCGCCCGAGCTTTGCGCCAACGGCTCGGGGAGTTACTGGAAGTAGATCAGGTGGTACGCGGTCCAGGCCATCAGCAGCGCCAGCAGACTCCAGGTCAGCGGCCAGCTGATCGTGCGGACAAACGAGATCTCGAAATGGCCGACGAACAGCACGTAGACGAGGATCCCCAGGAGCAGGATCGCGTACAGGATCACCGCGACCACCACCGGCGGCGCGAGGCCGATCACCGGTGCGACGATCAGGCCCAGCACGAGCCAGGTCGCGATCGCCAGCACATCGACCGACAGCCGAGTGCGTTCGCGACCGACGATCGTCATGAAGCCCGAGGCCCCGACCAGCGCCGCGATCATGAACAGACCGATCGGCCAGTGCGAGCTGAAGCCGAAGATCGAGCCCATGATCTCCCCGCCCAGCCAGAGCAGGAACGGATCGATCACCGCGACCGCGATGTAGCAGGCGAACATGTCGACGGTCGAATCCCACGGATTCCCGAATACCGGTCGACTGGGGACGAGCGCTTCCCTCAGCGCCGAGCGCGACAGCGCCGCGCGAAGCGAGGTGGTGTTGTCGGGTTCAGTCGTCACCGTTCGCGCCCCGCATGGTACGCGACCGCTACAGCTGCAGCCTCAGCGGCTGCTCCAGCGCGTCTCGGATCTCCGACAGGAAGATCGCGGCGTCGGCGCCGTACAGGATCCGGTGATCGCAGCTCAGCGTGAGCGTCATCAGGTGGCGCTCGACCAGGCCGCCGTCCTCGAGCGCCGGCACGGCGCGCGCCGCGCCGACCCCGAGGATCGCCGCCTGCGGCGGATTTATCACGGGCGTGATCGCGGTCATCCCGTACATGCCGAGGTTGGAGACCGTGAACGTCGCCCCGGACAGCTCGGGCGGGGTGATCTTGCCGTCGCGCACGCGCTCGGCGAGACGCCGCGACTCGGTCGCGATCTCGCGCAAGGATCTGCGGTCGGCGTCGGTGATCGTCACAACCACGAGCGCGTCGGGAGCCGCGACCGCGATCCCGACGTTGATCGCCGGGTGCAGCTCGAAGCGCCCGTCGCGGTAGGAGCCATTGGCGCGCGGATGCGCGCGGAGCGCCAGCGCGCAGGCCTTGACGATCAGGTCGTTGACCGACGGGACCGGAGCCGCCTGCTCACCAAGCGCCTTGAGCTCGTCGCGCAGCGCGATCAGCGCATCGATCCGCGCCTCGGTCTGAACCTGGAAGTGCGGGATCGTCGCCTTCGCCTCCGACATGCGGCGCGCGACCACCTGTTGGCGTCGCGTCAGCTCCTGTGTTTCGCCGGTTTGCTCGGACGACGGCGGCGGCTCCACGCGTGTCTGGATGCCGGCCCTGCTCTCTACATCCGAGCGAGTGATCCGGCCACGCGGACCGGTGCCCCGCAGATCGCGGAGATCGATGCCGTGTTCCCGCGCGAGGCGGCGCGCCACCGGAGTCGCGCGGACCGTCGCGGGATCGGAGCCGTTGCCTTCCGGCTCGGGCTCGGCCGGCGCGTCGGGCGCGGTGACCGGTTCGGGATCGGGCTGGGCGGCCGGCGCGCGGCTCACCTGAGCCCCGTCGCCGAGCGTCGCGATCACGGCTCCGACCGGCAGCGTCTCGCCGACCGCCGCGACGATCGTCAGGACCCCGTCCGCCGGTGACTCGTACGCCATCGTGGCCTTGTCGGTCTCGATCTCGACCAGCTCGTCGCCCTCGCTGATTTGCTTACCGTCCTCACGCAGCCAGCTGAGGATCGTGCCTTCCTGCATCGAGTCCGACAGCCTCGGCATCTTGATCTCGTTCATGGCATCAGGTCCAGCGCGGCGTCGACGATCGTCTCAGAATCGACCCCGAAATGGCGGTAGAGGTCATTCACGTCGCCCGACTGGCCGAAGTCGTCGACCCCGAGGCAGGTGATCGGGACTCGACGGACGGCACCGAGGAAGCTCAGCGTGTGCGGGTGACCGTCGAGCACACTGACAATCGGCGCCGCGCGGTCGACGGGCAACAGTTCGTCGAGGATCCGGTCCTCGCCGCGGTCGAACCCCTGGCGGGCGCGCAGCGCCCGAAACACGAGGTCGGCCGACGTCAGGCAGATGACATCGGCGGCGATCCCGGCGGCGCCCAGCTCGCCGGCGGCGGCCACCACCTCAGGCATCACCGCCCCCATCCCGACGAGCGTGACCGCCGGCCGGCCGGCGCTGCACCGCAGCTGGTAACCGCCTCGGAGAACCTGGTGGCGACGCGACTCGTCGCCGTCGACCAGCGCCTGATCGATCGGCCGCGTCGAGAGCCGGAAATACGCCGAGCAGCCGTCGGCGCGTCCCAGCCGGCCGAGTGCCGACAGCAGCGACCACTCGAGGTCCTGGCCGAAGGCCGGCTCCCACGCGACGCAACGCGGCTGCTCGAGCCCGACCGACGGCGTGATGATCGACTGGTGGGCGCCGCCCTCCGGCGCCAGCGTCACCCCGGACGGGGTGCCAACCAGGATCGACTGCGCGCCGGCATACAGGCCAAACGACCACGGCTCCAACGCCCGGTTGACGAACGGGTCATAAAGCGTCCCGATCGGCAGCAGCGGCTCGCCGTCGCGCGACCACGTTAGCCCGAGCTCGGCCAGCAGGCCGACCAGGTTGCCCTCCGCGATCCCGAGCTCGATGTGCTGGCCGTGCTGTGACTCGCGCCAGCGCACGAGGGTGTCAGTGTCATCTGCAAACCAGTCGATCCGCTCGCCCAGATGCCAGATGCCGACGTGGTTGATCCAGCCGCCAAGGTTGGTCGACGAGGCGACATCGGGACTGACGGTCACGACGCGCGACGCGACCTCGGGCGCCGCCCGCGCGAGGTCGACGAACAGGCGCCCGAACGCCTGCTGAGTCGAGACGCTGCCGGTGTGGTCACGGCCGACGGACGGCGGCACGGCCGGCGGCGGCGTGGGCGTCACCGGCTCGCGGCGCAGTCGCTGCGCCGAGCGCTCGCACAGCTCGGCCTCCGGCGAGCCCTCGGGGAACCGGGCCCAGGGATCGTCGGCGCAGGCGCCCAGGTCGGCGGCCAGCGCGCGCCACTGCTCGTCGGAGAGCAGCGCCGAGTGGTTGGCGGGATGGCCCTCGGTCGCCAGCCGCCAAGCCTTGATCGTGAACGCGAAGATCACCGACGGGCGGTCGACGACCGCGTCGGCCTGCGCGAGCGCGTCGAGCAGCATCCCGAGGTCGTGACCGCCGAGGTCGCGGATCGCGCTCATCAGCTGCTCGTCGTCGAGCTCGGCGATCAGCCGTTTCAGGGCCCCGCGGTCGCCGTCGACGTCGGGCAGCCGCTCACGCAGCTCGTCGGCGGACGCGCGCAACATCCGCTGGTACTCCTCGTTGGTCATCTCGTCAATCCGCCGGCGCAACGAGGGGCCGCCGTCGCGCTCGGAGAGCGCGGTCAGCTGGCGGCCGTAATTGACCGTGATCAAATGCCAGCCGGCGGCCTCGAACATCGCCGCCAGGCGCCCGGCGGCGATGTCGGGCACGACCCGGTCAAGCGACTGGCGGTTCAGATCGACGATCCACAGCACCTCGCCAAGCTGCGACACGACCGGGTCGACGATCGCCTCCCAGCAGGCGCCCTCGTCGAGCTCGGCGTCGCCGACCAGCGATACCTGCCGACCGCCGCGCGGTACGTCGAAGTGCCCGGCGACGTAGCGGTGAGCCAGCGAGCTCCAGATCGGAGCCGTCGCTCCGATCCCGACCGAGCCGGTCGAGAAATCAGCCGGGACCGGATCCTTGAGCCGGCTCGGGTAGCTCTGCAAGCCGCCGAACTCCCGCAGCGTCGTCAGATAGCGCTCGTCCAGCGTCCCCAGCAGGTACTCGATCGCGTGCAGGACCGGCGACGCGTGCGGCTTTACGGACACGCGGTCGGGGTCGCGCAGGTAGTCGAAGTACAGCGCCGTCATGATCGAGACCATCGACGCCGACGAGGCCTGATGACCGCCAACCTTGACCCCGGACGCCGTTGTGCGGACCTTGTTGGCGTGATGGATGATCGACGTCGCCAGCCACAGCACGCGGGACTCGAGGGCCCGCAGCAGACTGAGGTCGATGCGCTTGATCGTCCGATCGCCCGGCTCCTTGTCGTACGTGCTCGTCATTGCGCCCGGTGCGATCATCGCGCATCGGAATGTTCCCAGCGCTTCAAAACCCAGACCCACACGCTGCCCTGGCGTTCGAGAACCGCTCGCTCAGTTACGCGCAGCTCGCGCGTGCGAGCGGTACCGTCGCCGGAGCGCTGGCGGGTGCGCAGCGAGTCGCGGTCGTCGCTCAGAGCAC
>JBKQJQ010000556.1:0-7922 GCA_052147875.1 Solirubrobacteraceae bacterium
GGCCCACGGGCGAGCCCGACAACCAGTCCGATCAGCGCCGCGGTCGCGAGCGGCGGCATGACCCAGTTCCACCAGCGGCTCGTCCGGAAGCCCGGCGCCGCCGGCACGGCGAGGAACATCACCAACCACACACCCGAGCGGCCGGCTTGAATCGTCGCGACGGCGAGCACGGCCGATACGACGAGCTCCCATAGCGCCGGCCGGCTCTTGCGCAGCTGTAGCACGAGCACGATCACGACGGCGATCAGCAGCAGATCGAGCGGCGCCGTCAACGACAGCGGCGCCCAAAGCCCACTGCCCCGCGCCGCCGCCTGGTTACCCAGCAACCCCCGGTAGTAGCTGATCGTGCTCAAGCCAGCGGGCGTCATGCACAGAGCGACGAGCGCACCGGCGCCTACGCCGATCGCGGTCAGCGGACTGCGCCGCAGGCGGACGATCGCCAGATAGATGACCAGCACGCCGACACCGATCAAGACGCCGCCGTGGAGGTTCGACCACAGCGCGATCAATGGCAGAGCGAGCCAGATTCGCCACGACGGAGCGCGCGCGTCGCTGCGAAGGAGTGCCATCAAGACCGGAAACAAGACCAGCGAGAACAGCTGTACGCGGGCAATCGTGAAGCTCGTAAGCGCGCCCATTGCGGCCAACAGCACCGCCGCGCCAGCGCCCTCTGCAGAAGCGCCGGCGGCCCGCGCGTCGCGCATCAGCACGATCACCGCGGCTGCGACCGCGACCACTTGTGCGAGCATCAGGCCGCGATCACCGAGCGCCGACTCGAGCCATCCGAAGATCAGCTCAGCCAGCACGACCGCGTTGTGCCAGTGCGCAGTCGGCGCTGCAGCGAACGGCACCCCGGTAGGGATTGCACCGCTGCGTGTGATCACGTGACCGAGCGCCGCAAGCCAGCGTGCGTCTGCCCCGACGATGCCGGCGAGCGCGGCGATCCCGGTCACAACGACGCAGGTGAGCACGACCGGATGCATGACCGCCCGGGTCCACGAGCTGGTCGCCGATTCGCCCGCTCGCGACTGGGTCTGAGGGGTTGGAGATCCGGTCTGAGGGGTTGGAGATCCGGGCGGAGCCTGTACCGGCATCAGCGAAAGTATCGGCCGGACGCGGGGCTGCGCGCACCCCCCTTTGGTCTAACCCAGCAAAAGCGCGCGCGTCTAGAAACGCACCGAGGAATGGCTTCGGGACACCGGGCCACGCGCAAATTTCGCTGCCGGCGGGCGTCTGTCCCTGCACCTTCGTCTAGGCCAGGCCTAGACA
Organism: Solirubrobacteraceae bacterium; assembly: GCA_052147875.1. Lineage (GTDB taxonomy): Bacteria > Actinomycetota > Thermoleophilia > Solirubrobacterales > Solirubrobacteraceae > Palsa-465. The sequence continues at coordinate 1,270 of JBKQJQ010000556.1, forward strand.
AAGTTCTCTGCAGCTTTAGAGGGTCAGACCCTAAATTTCCTGCGGGGATTTGCCGATGAAGTCGAACGATGCAGATCGGTCGCAACGTGGGTGATCGAACCCTTATGAATGATTTGAACCCTTTGTCGAGTGGTGGGTGACGCTGTGCTGCGGCAGCTGAAGCGCGCGATCCACGCGCAAGATGGTCAAGCACTAGTTGAGTTGGCGCTCGCGCTGCCGATACTGCTGGTCGTGTCGTTCCGAATCTTTGACTTTGGCGCAGCAATCAGTGACTGGAACTCGGAAATGTCGCTCGCGAATCTCGGCGTGTGCCACGCAGCCGCCGACGCGCTCCCGAACTCAACCCAGGACACGACTGCGCGCCGCCAAGCCACCCGGTGACTGCCACTGCGACGATGCAAATCGAGAACGTGAACTCGAGCTGGGAAAGCTTCTCGGCCACCTGCTGATGATCTTGCTGCTGGTTAACCAACAAAACATGGAGAAAAACAATGGAAGGTTCATCGTCAACGCGTAGGAGAACCGGCAGCGGTCTCGGTACGGCGATGTTTTCAACGCGTCGCGGTGCGATCACGACTGCCGTGGTTGCCGCCCTGCTCGCTGCCGTACTGCTGTTCGCGTTTGTGCAGAGCTACCAGAAGGGCAGCTCAGCCACGGCCGTCAACACGCCGGTCTTTGTCGCGTCCGGATATATCCCGAAGGGCACTCCGGTCAGCGTGATCGGTTCGGCGCAGCTGTTGTCGCGTACAACCGTGCCCGCAAGCAAGGCCGTGGTCGGTGCGATCACCGATCCATCGGTGATCAGCGGCGAGGTCGCCGCTAGCAACATCTACCCGGGTCAGCAGCTGGCCGCCAGCGATTTCACAGCGGCGAACGTGACGGTTGCCTCGCTGCTGACGGGGAACCAGCGCGCGATCGCCATCCCGCTCGACTCCGCACACGGCCTGGTTGGCGTCGTGCAGACCGGCGATCGCGTCGACGTGTTGGTCGACGGCGCTAGCGCAACTTCAACAAAGGGTGTCGTCACACTCGACCAGAACATCCTCGTCCTGGCCGCGCCGAGCTCCGGCGGCGGTGGAGGAATCGCCGGGGGCGGTTCAAGCAGCGGCAACATCATCCTGCGCGTGACCAACGCCCAGGCGCCGGCGCTCGCCTACGCCGCCGACAACCAGAAGGTGTGGATCACGCTGCGGCCGGCGCTCGACGTCGGAGCACTAACGCCGAGCAAGGGGACGTCTCACTAATGGCTACGAAGACCATCAGTGTGATCGTGGCCCACGACGAAGGCGTCGAGGGGCCATGGATCACCGAGCACATCACTCAAGGCACAGACATGCTTGTCGAGGAGGTCGTCAACTCCCTGTCCCCGGGCTCGGATGCCCTTCACCACACGGAAGCAGATGTCCTCGTAGTCGCCTGCGGCGGTGAGTCGGGCGCGGCTGTTGGGCTCATCGAGTGGTGGGTCGGGCATTATCCAGACCGTCCGGCCGTGGTGCTCTGTCAGAGCTCCGCAAACGGATTCGTCGGACGGGCGTTCGCCGCCGGTGCGGATGACCTGATCGTGCTCGATCCCGGTCCGCAGGTGTCTGAGGCGAGCGCGCAGCATGTCCAGTTCGCGTTGCATAAGGCAGTCGTGCGCAAGGTCACGCCCGGCGAGGGCGACACCTCGCTGGCGACGATGATCTGCGTGCTCGGGCCGAAGGGCGGGATCGGCAAGACGATGGTCGCCTGCAACCTAGCGCTGACCCTCCTGGGTCGTCGTAAGCGCGTGGTGCTAGTCGATCTCGACCTCCAGTTCGGCGACGTCGCGCTGTCGCTTGGGCTGCGGCCGGAGCGGACGATCTACGACCTGGCGACCTCGGGAGGGTCCTTGGACGCGAACAAGGTGGACGCGTTCCTGATCAGCCACCACAGCGGCCTGCGAGTTCTCGCCGCGCCGATCCGGCCGGATCAGACCGGCGCGGTCACGACCGAGTTCATGTCTGACGTGATCACGGTGCTACGCAGCGAGTTCGAGTACATCGTCGTCGACACCCCGCCGAGTTTCAGTCCCGAAGTGATTGCCGCAGTCGACTCGTCGTCGTTCGTGGTGATGGTCGGCATGTTGGACGCCCTGTCACTCAAGAACGCGAAGCTTGGCCTTGAGACGCTCGATCTGATGGGCTATCCGGCCGAACGCGTGCGTGTGGTCCTCAACCGTGCGAACACCAACGTCGGGATCACAAGCCGTGACGTCGCCAACATCCTCGAGCGATCGCCTGACATTCTGATCCCGAGCAGCCGTGAGATCACGACGTCAGTGAACGAGGGCAACCCGATCGTGCTCTCCCAGAAGCGATCCGATGCGGCGAGATCGTTCAGCGCGCTCGCTGATCTGTTCTCGAAGGCGGGTGTTGTCGTGATTGATCCTGTCAAGAGCCGGCGGGGGCTGATTCGTATCGCTAGGAGACAAGGCTGATGGAACTCCGTGAACGACTCGCGGGTAACCGCAACGGTGACGCAGCAGAGGAGCTGGACGCTTTCGTCGAGCTGAAGGACCGGATCCATATGGCGGTCATCTCAGAGCTCGGGCCTCAGCTGTACAACGCCTCGGTTGACGATGCGGGGCTCTACCGCCTCGTGGTCGGCGACATCCGTCAGCGTCTGACGCAGGAGCGGGGGATCTCGATCGCCGATCGGGACCGGCTGGTGCAGGAGATCGCAGACGACACGCTCGGGCACGGGCCGATCGAGACCCTTCTCCAGGACGACACGGTGACTGAAGTCATGGTCAACGGCCCGGGCGATGTCTGGCTTGAGCGCGAGGGCCGACTGCAGCGGACCAACGTGCGCTTCGCGGATGAACATCATCTGCGGCGGATCATCAACAAGATCGTCGCTCAGGTCGGGCGCCGGATCGACGAGTCCTCGCCGATGGTCGACGCGCGTCTGCCCGACGGCAGCCGCGTCAACGCCGTCATTCCGCCGCTGTCGCTGACCGGAGCGCTGCTGACGATCCGGAAGTTCTCCAAGTCGCGTTGGGATCTGAACGACCTGCGGCTGAAGGGCTCTCTGACGCAGGAGTGCCGCGAGTTCCTCGAGCTGTGCGTCAAGGCCGAGCTCAACATCCTGATCTCCGGCGGTACGGGCTCCGGCAAGACGACGTTGCTGAACGCGCTGTCGGGCGCGATCCCTGACATGGACCGGATCATCACGATCGAAGACGCGGCCGAGCTACGGCTCAACCAGCGCCACGTACTCCGGTTGGAGGCACGGCCGAAGAACGTCGAAGGCCAGGGCGAGATCCCAATCCGCGAGCTGGTCCGGAACTCGCTACGGATGCGGCCCGACCGGATCATCGTCGGCGAGGTCCGTGGGTCGGAGTCGCTCGACATGCTCCAGGCGATGAACACGGGCCACGATGGTTCGCTCAGCACGGTGCACGCCAACACTCCTCGTGACGCGCTTGCCCGAATCGAGAGCATGGTGTTGATGGCGGGAGTCGACTTCCCGCTCCGCGCTGTCCGCCAGCAGGTCTCGCGCGCGCTCGACCTGGTGATCCAGATCGAGCGCTTCAGCAGCGGCTCGCGCCGCGTGACGTGCGTGACCGAGGTCCAGCGGATGGAGGGCGACACGATCACGCTCCAGGACATCTTCGAGTTCGAGACCAGCGCTGACCCGGCGATGGACGGGGGCTCGCTCAAGTACAGCGGCCTGCGTCCGCAGAGCAGCAAGTTCGACTATCACAACACACCGCTGCCGGAATGGATGACCGCGCACGAGTTCGGCGGCGGGCAGGGACCCGCCACGCTGACCTTGAGGCCCGAGGTCAGGCCGTCGCCGGCAGAGGTGAGGCGCTCGTTCCGATGAAACGCCTCACATCGCTTCTGATCGCCGCGCTCGTGGTGGCCGGCCTGGTGGCTGGACAGGCACTCGCGGCTGGAGTCAACGTATCTCAGGCCGGAGGCGCCAAGTTCCCGGAGCGCGAGTTCATCGTCACGCTCACATCGAAGGGCGTGGTGAGGCCGAATCAGATCTCAATCACCGAGGGCGGCGCACGCGTCCCGGGCGTGTCCGTCGAGCCCGCATCGGCGATCGGGCAGTCGCACTTCGGAACCGTGCTCGTGGTCGACACCAGCGATTCGATGGCCGGGGCCGCCGAGCAGAGCGCGATCCAGGCGATGCGAGCGTTCGTCCAGTCGCGCAATCCTCGCCAGCCCGTCGGGATCGTGTTCTTCGATCAGACGCCGCGGGTCGTCGTCCCAATGACGACAAACAACGCGACCCTTGAGCACGCGTTGGCGACCGTGCCGCAGCTTCACTCCGGCACGCATCTATACGACGCGGTCGGAGCCGCGCTGAAGCTGCTCGCCGGCGCCAACCTGACCGGCGGCTCGATCATCGTCGCCTCGGACGGCCGGGACACGGGTAGCACCGTCAGCCAGCAGGCCGTTGCCAGCCAAGCTGCGTCACAGGGCACGCGCTTCTATACGGTCGGCGTCCGGGACCCGTCGTTTGACGGCACCACGCTCCAGAGCCTGGCCGCCGCCACCGGCGGGACCTACGCGCCAGTCGCCTCGAGCTCGCTCCCGACGCTGTACCACGAGCTCGGAGTCGCGCTCTCGAATCAGTATCTGGTTCGCTACGAGTCGCGCTCGGCACTCGGATCGAAAGTCGCGGTTGTCGTTCACGTGGCCGGCCATGGCAGCGCCTCGACGAACTACTCGACGCCGTCACTGGCGCCGGCTGTCGCTTCGGGGCCTTCCGGCGTCGCCCAGTCGTCCTCCTTCTGGACATCGACCACCGCCGCGGTGCTGATCTGCCTGATCTGCGCGATGCTGATCGGGCTCGCGATCCTCGCACTCGCTACACAGCGTGCCGGTGTGCGCGATCGGATCGGGCCGTTCGTCGGCGTGTCCGCAGCGCAGCCGGTCGAAGACAAGCCGCGATCACTCGTTCAGCGTGCGCTCGGCGATCCGCGCGGCCGCCGCGCGAGCCGGACGGGTTGGGCCGCGGTGCTCGCCGAGGAGCTCGAGGTAGCACGACTCCAGATCTCCTTCTCGCGACTGATCTTGCTGACGGTCGTCGCCACGATCGCTGCCTTCTACGTCCTGCTGTCGCTCGAGGGCGTCCTGGCCGGCATGCTGGCGCTGCTGGTTCCGTTCGGGGTGAGGATTGGGATCAGGATGCGCGCCACCCGCCAGCGGCGTACGTTCGACGAGCAGCTGCCTGACAACCTAGGCGTGGTCGCTTCCGCGCTGCGGGCGGGCAACACGTTCGCCGGCTCACTGGGCGTGGTCGCCAACGACGCACCCGAGCCGTCCCGGCGCGAACTGCGGCGGGCGCTCTCCGACGAGCAACTTGGCGTGCCACTCGTCGATGCGCTTAACAGGATCAGCGACAGGATGAGAAGCACTGACTTTCACCACGTCGCGCTGGTCGCGACACTTCAAGCGGAGACTGGGGGTAACACAGCCGAGGTGCTGGACGTCGTCACTGAGACCATTCGGGATCGCATCGACCTGCGGCGAATGGTGCGTACGCTGACGGCACAGGGACGCCTTGCAGGCATGATCCTTTCGGGCATGCCGGTCATGCTGCTGATCATCCTGTCAATCGTCAACCCCCACTACACAAGTCCGTTGTTCCACGAGACGGCTGGAATCATCGCACTTGTCATCGCGGGTGTTCTGGTGATCACGGGCAGCGTGGTCATCCGAAAGATCGTCAACATCGACGTGTGAGATCAACATGTACCTCCTTCTGATACTTGGTCTGGCTTGCATTGGGGTCGCCGTCGCGGCGACGCTCCGGGCGCTCAGCGCGCGCCGCATGAGGACGACCGAACGGCTTGCCGCAATCGACGAGTACGGCTTCGCGGCCGAGTCGACCGCGCCCGACCTGCCGCTCCAGCGTCGCGGCAATGGCACGACCGAGTTCGTTGCCGCCGTCGGCGCCGCGGTTGCACAGCGGTTTGGGAGCATCCGCGAGGACGACCTGCGCGCCGAGCTGATGGCGGCCGGCATCTACGGGATGTCGCCGCGGACGCTGCTCGGCTACCGGGCGATCTGCGCGATCCTGCTGCCGACCTTCACGATCATCGTCGCCGGCTTCAGTCTGATCGGAATCGCGTTCGCGCTGGGGATGATCGCCGGCGGCTGGATGCTGCCGCTGATCATCGTGCGCCGCAAGGCTCGCTCTAGGCTGCAGCAGATCGATCGCCGCCTCCCCGACCTGATCGACCTGCTGGTCGTCACGGTCGAGGCCGGCCTCGGCTTCGGCGGCGCGCTCCGTCTTGCCGCGGAGCACATCACCGGGCCACTGAGCGACGAGCTCAGACTGACGCTGCAGGAGCAGACCATGGGTCTCGGCACCGACGAGGCGCTGTCCAACATGGCCACCCGTGCGGCGACCCCCGGAATGCTCGCGTTCGTACGCGCGATGGCCCAGGGTGAACGGCTCGGCATCTCGATTGGGCACGTGCTTCGCAATCTCGCGGTCGACATGCGCAAGCGGCGGCGCTCGATGGCCGAGGAGCGAGCTCAGAAGGCGCCGATCAAGATGCTGTTTCCACTCGTGTTCCTGATCTTCCCGGCGATGTTCATCGTCCTGATGACGCCGGCGCTGCTGTCGATCATCAAAACGCTCGGTTAATCCGTTTCGGTCCGCCCACC
>JBKQJQ010000557.1:0-2910 GCA_052147875.1 Solirubrobacteraceae bacterium
CCCTTCCAGGCCGCGAAGCCGCTGCCGCCGACATGCGAGATCACGAGCACGATGTAGATGAACAGGCCAAACACGATCGAGGGCACGCCGGTCATCACGTCGACGAAGTAGCGCACGACGTTCGCGAACCGCGACGTCCGGCCGTACTCGGTCAGATACAGGGCAACGCCGATTCCAATCGGGATCGCGACCAGGCTCGCGACCACCACGATCTCGATCGTGCCGACGATCGCGCTGCGAATCCCACCGGGATTGCCGAAGAAGTTGCCATTCGGATCGGTCGTGAAGAAGCCGCTCTTGGTCGCCGCACTCAGGCCCTTGTAGAACAGGTAATAGAGGACGGCCACCAGTGGCACGAGCGCGATCACAGTCCCGGCCAGCAAGGAGCCGCGCATGATCCTGTCCTTGCGCCGCCGGCCGGCGCTGATGTCGGCGATCTTGACCGTGCTCACTCGGCGCCTCCAGGCGCGAACACGAGGCCGCCCGATCCGGCAGCGTCGATCTCATCGCGAACCGGGGCCCGGGGCCGACGAGTCCCGCGCGCGACGAACCAGCGGGCGATGATGTTGACGATCAGCGTCAACACGAACAGCACCAGGCCAGCCGCGAACAAGGCCGAGCTGTGGATCGGCTGGTTGGCCGCCTCGCCGAACTCGTTCGCGATCACCGCTGCCAGCGTGTAACCCTGGCTGAACAGGTGCGAGCCGATCGTCGGCGCGTTGCCGATCACTAGCACGACCGCGATCGTCTCGCCGATCGCGCGGCCGAGGCCCAACATCGCGCCGCCGGTGATCCCTGGCCGCGCGTACGGCAGGACCGCCATCCGGATCATCTCCCAGCGCGTCGCCCCGAGCGCCAACGCCGCCTCCTTGTTCTCGGGTGGCACCGTCAGCAGCACCTCGCGGGAGATCGCGGACACGATCGGCAGGATCATGATCGCGAGGATCAAGCCCGCGATGAAGTAGTTGCCGCCAACGATCGTGTTCGCGCTGCCACCGATGAACGGGATGAACGAGAACGTGTTCGCGACCCAGCGCTCGATCGGCTCGAGCTTGGGACCGAGCACGAAAACGCCCCACAGGCCGTAGACGACCGACGGGACGGCGGCCAGCAGGTCGAGCATCATCGCCAGCGGCGCCCGCGCACGGCGCGGGCACAGCTCAGTCACGAACAGGGCGGTCGAAACGGCAACCGGAACGCCGATGATCAGCGCGATCGCCGATGTGATCAGGGTGCCGATCAGCAGCGGGGCGCCGTGATAGATGTTGCGCGAGACGTCCCAGTCGTTGCCGAAGATGAAGCTCAGGCCAAACGAGCTGAATGCCTTCTCCGACTGGCCGATCAGCCTGATGAAGAAGTACGCAAGCAGCGCCAGGATCAGCGCCGACAGGACCGTCAGCCCGTAGCGCAGCAGCTGGTCCGGAAGCCGCCCGCCCGACGACCGCTCTAATGCCGAGCGGCCGCCGGGAACGGGTGTGGCGCTTGCCTCCATCAATCCCTACGAGATCGCTGACCCATTGCAGGTCATCTTCGCCAGCTGCGCAGTGTCCTTGGCGGCCAGCGAGGAAGGCAGCGGCGCATACGGCAGCTGACTGCTGCCCGAGCCGAGCGTCTTCTGCCCGTCTCCGAACGCGTAGGTGAGGAACTTCTTCAGCCCGCTCGCGACCGACGAGCTCGCGCCGCCACTCTTGCACGGGTCCTGATAGGCGACCAGGAACGTCTGCGAGACGATCGGGTACGCCTGCGCATTGGGCGAGTTGATCGTCGAGATCCCTAGATCGGCTGGGACCTTGATCCCGTCGGCGGCCGCCGAGGTGTTCGAGATCGTCGGCAGGATGTAGGTGCCGGCCGAGTTCTTGACCGCCGCGTAGGTGAATCCGTTCTCGAGCGCGTACGCCTGCTCGACGTAGCCAACCGCGCCCTGCGTCTGCTTGACGGCAGCCGCCACGCCCGAGTTCTTGGCCGCCCCGGTGCCGACCGGCCACTTGACGTCCTTGCCGGCGCCGATCGTCGACTTCCAGGTCGAGCTCACGTCAGACAGATAGGTCGTGAAGCCGTCGGTGGTGCCTGACGAGTCGGACCGGTGAACGACCGTGATCGCGGTGCTGGGCAGGCTCAGACCGGGGTTTAGCGACTTGATCGCCGGGTCGTTCCAGGTCTTGATCTTGCCGCTGAAGATGTCGGCGATCGTCGGCCCGTCTAGCTTCAGGCCGCTCTTGATCCCGGGCAGGTTGTAGGAGACCGTGATCGCGCCGAACGCGACCGGGAACTGGAACACGGGGCCCTTCATCCCCTTTACGTCCATCGGCTTCAGCGACGGGTCGCTGCCGGCGAACGTGACCGTGGCCGTCTGCAGGTCGGCGATCCCGGTGCCGGAGCCGACGGGGTTGTAGTTGACCGTCAGGCCCGAGCTCTTGAGGTTGGATCCCCACTGCTGATAGATCGGCGCTGCGAGGGTCGAGCCGGCGCCGTTGAGCGTCGCCGATCCGCCGGAGCTGCTCGCGGCCGCGCCTGAGCTGCTGCTCGAAGAGCTGCTGCTGCTCGAACCGCACGCGGCGATCAGCAGCGACGCGGTCAGAACCGCGGCCAGCGCGCTGAAACTACGTGTACGCACGTTTATTCTCCTTAGTCATTGGCAGTGGTTCTAGTGTTCGGGTCCAGCGCCGGGAGGGTGTTATCCGGCTGTGAACCGCCCGTTGTCTGTCGTTTTCGGCTCGGCCGCCAGCCGGTAACCGAAGCCGAAGTGCGTGTGGATGAAGCTGTAGCCGGGCAGTGCCGCCTCAAGCTTCACGCGGAGCTTGCGCACGTACACATCGACGGACCGGTCGCCGGCCCGCATCTCGTGTCCCCAGACGAGCCCGAAGAGCTCCTCGCGCGACATGATTCTGTCCGCGCGGCGGGCAAGTTCGG
>JBKQJQ010000558.1:0-8547 GCA_052147875.1 Solirubrobacteraceae bacterium
CTCGGCCGTGGTATCGCGTACCGATAGATAAATCTTTCGCCTCTCTAGCGATGCCGGATAGTCTTCGTTGTTGATGCAGACGACTAGCTGCTTTGACTGTTGTCGCGCCATGATCTTATTCTCGGAGCAGGTGCTTGATTTTGAACTCTTTACGCCCAATGCCCGCGGCTTCATACCAGTGAATTTCCGCGAGATGAACGGAACCGTCCGTCAAGCGAACATGCGCCATGCCCTTTCGCTTTCGCCAGCGGCCGCGCCCATAGCGTCTCCGCAGACGAGCGACTTCACGGATTCCGGAGCCTGCGGCGAAGGTTTCGACATCCACGATCTCGTCCAGAATCTCGCACTTCATCAGTATATTGTGTCAAGGCCGTGCTAACATGAAGGCCTGGCACGAGCGCTACGAGCGCCACGGGCTGCGCGTGGTCGGGGTTCACTCGCCCGGCTTCGAACCGTCCCAGGATCCCGAGGCGGTCGAGGCGGCGGTCGCGCGGCTCGGCATCCCCTATCCGGTCGTTGTCGACGCGGAGCTCGAGATCTGGCGCGAGTACGAGAACCTCGGGTGGCCGGCGCGCTATCTGTTCGGACCGAACGGGATGTTGTTCGAGTACCACTACGGCGAGGGAGCATATGAGGAGACCGAGCTGGCGATCCAGGAGCTGTTGGGGGTGCGGCGGGAGCCGCTTGCGCCGGTCCGGCCCGGCGACGCGCCCGACGCGCAGCTGCGTGTGCAGAGCGATGACGTGCCCGCCCCGTACAGCGGCCCGTATGAGGCGGGGACCGTGTGGGCGGTGCTCGGTGGCGCGGGCACGGTGACCGCCAACGGACGGGAGTTCGCCGTCGATCACCCCGGCGCCTACAAGCTGATCAGCCACGAGCGCAGCACCGTGGGCGCACTGGAGCTCACGGTCGGAGCCGGCGTGCGCTGCTACGCGGTCTGCTTCTCGCCCGGAATTGCCTAGCCGACAAGATTGACGAGCGCGGGCGGTCCCGAGTCGTCGACGGTGACGGCGAACCCGACCCGGTAGGGCGCGTCCTTATCGAACGCCGGCTCGCGTACCCAGCAGCCGCTGTTGATCAGCGCGCCACCCGTGGCCGTGCGCCACTCGGCCAGGTCGTCCCCGGGCAGCGGACCCGCGCGGTGCGTGTGCCCGAAGACGACGTACCGGGAGGCAATCCGCAGCCGCCGCGCAACCTGGTCGATGCCGAACAGCCCCGCCTGACGGAGAGCACCGCCGGACAGGTCGGCGCTCAGCGGGCCGATCCCGGCCCGGTTGAGCGCAAACACGAGCGCCGGGAAGGCAGCCGCCGCCGCGCGTTGGCGAAGTCCACGGCTGCGCAACGCCTGCCACCCCCGCACCGAGCTCCCATGCAGCGTCCTCCCGACCCCGGGCCCAACCCGCTGCGCCACGGCGTCGATCCACGCATAGATCGGCGCCAGCGCCGCCTCATAGTGCTCGATCGTCGTCGGCCCACCGTCCGGCAGCGAGACGATCCGTCCCATGACACCGGCAGCTATCCGCTCGAGCGTCGGGATCGTGAGATGCAGGTCCGCGTAGTGGCCATGGGTGGCGTAAACGTCCGGGCGCAGCCAGACGCCCGGATAGCAGACGCGGACGCTGGCCGGCGCGAGCCAGCCCGCGAGTTGTGACAGCGCCTCGCCGTCGTCGACCGCCACCTCGGATTCGAGCTCGAGCGCCGGGGGCAACGCCGTTCGTGAGCGACGCGCCAGCCAGCCGCTCAGCAGCTGATAGTCGTGGTTGCCCGGCACGATCAGGACCTCGCACCCGGCCCGCAGCGCGGCGCCAAGCGCGGTCAGCGGCTCGCGCGCCGCAGCCAGCGCGTCGCGCGTCGGGCCATAGCGCAGCTCGAGCAGGTCGCCGAGCAGGATCAGGCGGTCACATTCGCCCGCGGCCTCGAGCAGCGGCGCCCGCTGGCTCGGCGTGCGCAGTGCGTCGCGTTTTGTCTGCGAGCCGAGATGGAGGTCGGATACGACCAGTGTGCGCAGCGACGCCCCTCAGGCGGCGTTGCCCGCCATCGCCTGGCGGATCGCCTTGGGGAGCATGAAGCGGACGTCCTCGGACACCACTTCGAGCTCGCGCACGTCTTCGGTGCCGCGGTCACGGAAGAAGTCGACGAGCCGCTGGACGAGTTCCTCGGGAGCGCTGGCACCGGAGGTGATCCCGATCACCCGCTTGCCCTCGAGCCACTCGCCTTGGACCTGCAGCTCGTTGTCGATCAGATGGGAGTCGGCGCCGTGCTCACGGGCGACCTCGACCAGCCGGTTCGAGTTAGACGAGTTGCGCGACCCGATCACGAGCACCAGGTCCGACTGCCGGGCGAGCTGCTTGACGGCCGCCTGGCGGTTGGTGGTGGCGTAACAGATGTCGTCGGTCCGTGGACCGGTGATCGCCGGGAAACGCTCGCGCAGGCGGTTGATGATCGCCCGGGTCTCATCAACCGACAGCGTCGTCTGGGAGATGTAGGCGACCTTCGACGGGTCCTCGACCTCGAGCTCGTCGACGCCGGCCTCGTCCTCGATCAGCACGATGTGGTCGGGCGCCTCGCCCATCGTCCCCTCGACCTCCTCGTGGCCGGCATGGCCGATCAGGATGATCGTGTAGCCGTCGGCGGCGAACTTCTTAGCCTCGACGTGGACCTTGGTCACCAGCGGGCAGGTGGCGTCGATCGTCTGCAGTCCACGCGAGCGGGCGGTCGAGTGGACGCCCGGCGCCACCCCGTGGGCCGAGAAGACCACCGTCGCCCCCTCGGGAACATCGGACTCGGAGTCGACGAACACCGCGCCCCGTGCGCGAAGCTGCTCGACGACGTGCTTGTTGTGGACGATCTCCTTGCGCACGTAGACCGGTGCGCCATATAGCTCGAGCGCGCGCTCGACCGTCTGTACGGCCCGGTCGACACCGGCGCAGTAGCCGCGTGGCGCGGCCAGCAGGATCGTCTCAGGGATGCTGTCGGGCATCGAGGACAGTGTAGGAGGAGCCATCAACACGACAGCTCGGCGACTGAAACTGATTTGCGGTGACCGCTCCCGTGCCCGACGGCGAGCCGCTTGGCCACCACAGCTCGCTGCCGAGCGCGGTCACCAGCGACAGCTTGTAGCGGCTCTGCAGCGCCGCTACCGGCGAGCGGACGCGACACCATGCGCGACCGCTCGCGTCCGGTCGGCTCAGTCGTTGGCCGTGACGGCCTCTAGCAGGTCGGCGAACTGTCGGCGCGCGGCCTCTCGCCGGGCCGGGATGAACTCGGTCGGGACATCGTCCGGCGGCGGCTCATATCCCCGCAGGACCTGACGTGCCACCGACGCGCGATGGACCTCGTCGGGCCCGTCGTAGATCCGCGCCGCTCGCGCGAGGCGGTACATCGCCTCGAGCGGCAGGTCAGTCGAGTAGCCGAGCCCACCGTGTGCTTGCAGCGCGCGGTCGACGACGTCGTGCAACACCTTGGCGCCGTAGAACTTGATCAGCGCGATCTCCTTGCGGGCCGCCACGACACCCTGGGTGTCCATCTTCCAAGCTGCATGAAGGGTCATCAGCCTGGCGGCCTGCATCTCGGCCTCGGAGTCGGCGATCCAGTTCTGGATCGTCTCGTGCCCGGCGAGCACGGAGCCGTGCGAGAAGCGGTACAGGGAGCGCTCGCAGAGCATGTCGAACGCCCGCCGTGCGACGCCCAGCCAGCGCATGCAGTGGTGAATGCGGCCCGGATACAGCCGCTGTTGCGCGATCAGGAAGCCGGCCCCCTCGGCGCCCAACAGCGCCTCCGCGGGCACTCTGACGTTCTCGTACAGGATCTCGGCGTGGTTGCCGTAGCGGCCGAAGCTCTCGTAGGGATGCTCCATCGTCGCGACGTCACGGACGATCGTCACGCCCGGGGCGTCGGCGTCGACGATCAGCATCGAGGCGCGCTGGTGTGGTCTCGCCTCGGGGTCGGTGACCGCCATCACGATCAGGAAGTCGGCGATCGAGCCGTTGGATGAGAACCATTTGTGGCCGTTGATCACGTACTGGTCGCCGTCGCGGATGGCTCGTGTGTGCAGCAGCGTCGGGTCAGAGCCGGCCGTGTCAGGCTCAGTCATGCTGAAGGCCGACTTCAGGTCGCCAGCGAGCAGCGGGTACAGGTAGCGCTCCTTCTGATCCGGCGTGCCGGCCATCGCGAGGATCTCGGAGTTGCCGGAATCCGGCGCCGCATTGCCGAACATCAGCGGCGCCAGCGGACTGCTTCCGAGGATCTCGTGCATGAGCCCGAGCTTGACCTGGCCGAAGCCCTGTCCCCCGAGCTCTGGATCGAGATGCGCGGCCCACAGCCCCTGGCTCTTGACCTCGGCCTGGAGCGGCTTAGCCGCCTGTCGGAGCCCCTCCCAACCGAGCTCCTCGATCAGCGTCTCGAGCGGCCAGACGTTCTCGTGCACGAACGCCCGCATCCACTCAAGCTTGGCCTCGAATTCTGGTTCGGTCGAGAAATCCCAGGACACGTGCTCAGGCAAGGCTACAGGCGTCCGGACTTACCGGGTAGGCTTGTGCAACTTCGTACGCGCGCGCCAGGGGAGTACCTAAGATGACGCAGCAACACCTCGATCGCCTGACCTCGGTCGATGCGTCGTTCCTGCATCAGGAGGGTCGAGCCTCGCACATGCACATCGGCGGCGTGCTGCTGTTCGAAGGGCCGGCGCCGGCGTTCGAGGAGTTCCTCGACCACGTCCGCTCGCGACTTCACCTCGTGCCTCGCTACCGGCAGAAGCTGGCGACGCCGCCGCTCGAGACGGGACGCCCGCTGTGGGTCGACGATCCGAGTTTCAACCTCGAGTACCACGTCCGCCATACGGCGCTGCCGCCACCGGGAACCGAGCAGCAACTGTTCCTGCTGACCTCACGGATCGCCTCCCAACAGCTGGATCGCTCCAAACCGCTGTGGGAGAACTGGCTCGTCGAAGGGCTGAGCGACGGCCGCTTCGCACTGATCTCAAAGACCCACCACTCGCTCGTCGATGGGATCTCCGGCGTCGACCTCGCGACAGTGCTGTTCGACCTCCAGCGTGAACCCAAGCAGCCGGCAGAGGAGCTCGAGCCGTGGCAGCCGAAGTCGGAGCCGTCGGGCGCCGAACTCGTCGCGGCAGGCATCAAGGGAATGGTCACGACCAGCGTCGGGTTGACCGCGCGGGCGGTCGGCGCTGTGGCCCGGCCCGCGACCACCCTGGGTGCGCTGCGTGACGCGGCGGAGGGGATCGGCGAGATCGCCTGGGCGGGGCTGAACCCTGCCCCGGAGACGCCGCTCAACGTGCCGATCGGACCTCACCGGCGATATGCGGTCGTCCGCCAGGAGCTGTCTCAGTACAAGGAGGTCAAGGACCAGCTCGGTGGCACCGTCAACGACGTGATCCTGACGGTCGTCTCGGGCGCGCTGGCGACGTGGCTGCGCTCGCGCGGGATCCGTACCGAGGGCCTCGAGATGCGTGCCCTGGTTCCGGTCTCGGTCCGAACCAAGGCGCAGCGCAACACGCTCGGCAACCAACTGACGGTGATGCGGGGGCCGCTGCCGGTCTACATCGACGATCCGGTCGCGCGCTTGCGGGTAGTGCGGGCGGCGATGGACGGGCTGAAGGAGTCAAAGCAGGCCGTCGGCGCGGCCACGTTGACGGCGGTCAACGACCTGGCACCGCCGACCGTGCTCGCCCAGGCGTCGCGGCTGAACTTCTCGACCCGCCTGTTCAACCTGATCGTGACCAACATTCCCGGGCCGCAGGTGCCGCTGTATGTGCTCGGTCGCCAGCTCGAGGACCTGTTCCCGGTGGCGTTCCTGCCTGAGAACCATGCACTTGCGATCGCGATCATGTCCTACAACGGCGGCATCGACTTCGGACTGCTGGGCGACTATGACGCGCTGCCTGACATCGACGTGATCGCCGAGGGGATCGCCGTCGCACTTGATGAGCTGCTGACCGCCGCGCGCGGCGAGTCCGTCAAGCAACCCAGGGCCACGACCCGCAGCTCGGCTCCGAAGGCGTCCAATGGCTCAAAGCCCAAACCGGCCCGCTCGAATGGCGGACCGGCTCCGATCATCCCGACCGAGCACGGGCGCGCAAAGCACGGCCCCGCGGCCGACATGCGCGCCAAGCGTCAGCGCGGCAGCCGACCCGTGCGCAAACGCTCCGACTCCTGATCAGGGCCCAAGATGGCGACCGAAGACGACCTCATCAAGCCCGGCGAGATCGCCTACCGCCTCGATCTGACGGCCGCGCAGCTGAAGATCGTCCACACCGCGCTCAAGTCGCTGTTCGACGATCTGGGGCGCGAGCAGCACGACGTCAAGAAGGTTGTCGCCGAGGTGCTCGCCAAGCTGCCGAGCGACAGCGACATCCGCGCGATCGACCTGAGTCGCGAGCTGCGCTCAGAGGGCGTCGACTAGCCGCGCGAGCCGCGCTCACGCCGCGCCGGCGACCAGCCGTTTTACCTCGTGGGGGCTATAGCCACCACGAGATCAAACAACCCCCGTCAGAAACCGAGCGCGAACTTGGCGTCCTCGCTCATCAGCTCGGGCGTCCAAGCGGGCGAGAAGGTCATCGTCGGGTGGACCTCCTCGACGCCGTCGAGCTCGCCGACGAACTCCTCGATCTGCTCTGAAACCTGCGGCCCGATCGGGCAGCCAGGGCTGGTCAGCGTGTAGGTGACGCGAACGGTCCCGTTTTCGACCTCGATGTCGTAGATCAGGCCCAGCTCGACGAAGTCGAGGCCGAGCTCGGGGTCGATCACATCGCGAAGCGCCTCGGTGACGTCATCAACGTTTGCCATACGGACGAGTTTACGCGGGTCGGGAGGCGCGGCGTCGGGGGTCGCCGCGCGAGCGCGTGGACCTAGAGCCGCCGATCCGCGCAAACCTAGCCGTCGATCCATGCAGACGATTGCGTTGATTTGTAACCGTGCAGCCCCTCGATCCCGGCCGATTCCTGAATCCAGGTTAAAAAAAGGCCCAGATCCGGCCTGAAGTCTTGTGATCTGACATCGGCTTTGGATAGCTTTCCGAAATCGTCGACTTCGATGACAAGCCGCCGACACTTCGCTGCACCGGCGACGAGGATCGGAGCACGCAGGGTTCTCGGCGACAGGCCCTGACGCGCGCGATCCGTGCCCAAGCGGACGTAATCGTCGATTTGCGCGAGCTGGCGTTCGCTGACCCCTCGTTGATGCTCGACTTCGCGATGGTCGCGCGGCGGCTACGCACGCACGGCCGCACGATGCTTCTGGTTGGCGCGCAGCCGCAAATCCAGACGCTGATCGAAACGGTCGGCCTGCACCGGATCGCCGGCGTGCGGGTCGAGGCGGCGCCCGCGCTCGCGTAGCGCGCGGGTTTAGGCCGACCCCGCGCCTGCCTACCGCGCGGGTTGAGGCGGACCCCGCGCTCGCCTCCCGCGCGGGTTGAGGCGGACCCCGCGCTGCCCTACCGCGCGGACGCGCCCACCCGGCGCAACAGTTCGCCGCGACCGACTAGCCTTAGCCAGAGATGCTCGCGTTGCTGCTACTGATCATCTGGCCGATCGCCGAACTGCTGGTCGCGATCAAGGTTGCCGAGGCGATCGGCGTGCTCGCGACGGTACTCCTGCTGCTCGCGGGCTGGCCGCTCGGGGTCTGGCTGATGAAGGCCGAGGGCCGGGGTGCCTGGCGCCGACTGGGTGCGTCCGTGTCCGCCGGCCGCCCGCCTGGACACGAGGTGCTGGACGGCGGGCTGATCGTGGCCGGGGGCTTTTTCCTGATCGTGCCGGGGTTCATCACCGACGTGCTCGGACTGGTGCTGCTACTGGCGCCGACGCGGTCGCTCGCGCGCCGGGGCATCGTGCGCAACTTCCGCAGTCGGTTCGTCGTGCGCGCGAGCCAGTTCGCCGGCGCATCGCGGCCGTATGACGTCGACTCGACAGCGATCGACGTCGACGGCGCACAGCTGCCTCGATGACGCCAGAGCTTCGAGTCGTTTGCTTCGGCGATCTTGACGGCGACGTCTGGGGATCGATGCTCGACTTCGGACATCCGGCTGTGGTGTTCGCGACGCCTGACGGAGTCGCCGCGGTGTCGGATGCGAGGCTGATCGAGGGCCCGGACAGCTGGCGACTCGCCGGCGACGGGCTCGACCTCACGATCACCGCTTCGGCGGATCACGACGAGGCCGGCGACGAGCTGTGCCGCGTGGCCGGAACACTGACGGCCGGCGGGCATCAGCGGACGGTCGAATGCCTTGGAACTCGCACGACGACGGCGGACGTGCGTCTCCCACAGCTCGAGGCTGACGCGTGCGGGACGGTCGCCGGCGCGGTAGGTGGTCGAGATCCGCGGGTCGTCGACCGCCATCCACCCCTCCGGGTCGAACACGGTCGCGGCGATTAGGTCGTCTTCCTGCCCGCGGCGGCCGGCGGGACGCAGCGCCAGCAGCGTAAGGCCCTGGTCGGCGCCGAACCACCCTGAGAGCCCGCGCACCGCCTCGAGCTTCGGGAGACGCACGTCCGCCGTCGTCGTGCGAGTTCCAAGGCATTCGACCGTCCGCTGA
>JBKQJQ010000559.1:0-4314 GCA_052147875.1 Solirubrobacteraceae bacterium
GGCCCATCCCCGGACCGCCCTTGCCGAGCCGTCCGCACGCCTGCTGCGCGGCCTGGAACGCCGGTGATCCGGGGTCGACGCCCATGCTCGGGGAGATCCGAATTCCGCCACCAGAGCCTGGATCCGGGAAGTTGGGGACGCCGTGTGCGCGCATGCACTGCGAGAACGCGAGCAGCCGTTGGCCGTTGCGGGCATCCGCGGAGCTCCGGGAGGAGTGCGATGCGGCAGATCCGCACGCTGCCACCGCGAGCCCGCAGCCAACGGCTGCAAGCGTGGAGATGCTCAGGGGGTTGAGGCTCATCTCGCCGGTCCGTTTTAGACGACGGCCGCTAACACCGGCGTAACGGCGTTATCGCGCTGTTACACGCCTCCCGGGCGCGCACCGCAGCGGCCATAACGGCTGCCGACTCCCTGTACCCTCAATGAATCAATGGCGTACGCCGATGAGAGTCCGCGGATGAAGGGCGGAATCAATGAGCACGCCTCGGCCCTCGCGTACGAGTGGAGGCGTCTGACTCGTGCCGCGACGTTCGTCGCGCTGCTGACCGCGCCGGCGTTCTTCGTGATCCTTTACGACTCCAACGGACTCGGGGTCATCCCGGCGCTGATCATCACGGTGATCGCGGTGGTCATCTTCCGAGGGCTGGTCGAGGTCGTGACCCGCAAGCTGATCCCGTCGCCGAGCCTCTACGGAGCCGATGCGAGCCTCAAGCAGGAGGACATCGTCGCCCGCCGCCGGTACTGGTTCTGGCGCGGCAAGTTCCGCCGGCTGCCGTTCTACATCCTCGCGATCGTTTTGCTGCTGGCGCTGTGCCAGGTGCTGTTCGCGTTCGCCGGCGTCAGCGCTCCGTTCTTCCACCCATTCGACGGCCTGCGCCAGATCTTCCCGCCGGACTCGCTGCCGCAGCTGGCGCTGATCTTCATCCAGCTGCCGCTGCTGTTCTTCGTCAACTTCGCGATCTTCTTTGGCCCGTTCCTGTTCTTTGCGGTCCGCCAGATCCGCGGTTATGAGCCCGGCGATGCCAGCTGGGGCGTCAAGATCGACGACGTCCGCGGCCAGGCCGAGGCGAAGGAGGAGATCACGCGCGTGATCACGCTCTGGCAGTCGGGCGAGGAGTTCGAGAAGGCGGGCGGCAAGCGCGAGCGCGGGCTTCTGTTCCTCGGCGCGCCCGGCACCGGCAAGACGATGATCTCGAAGGCGATCGCGACCAACTTCAACTGCCCGTTCGTGACTATCCCGGGCTCGGGCTTCGCCGGCATGTTCATCGGGATGGACGCGATCACGGTTCAATTCCTGGCCCGCAAGGCGCGCAAGCTGGCTGCGAAGTGGGGCGGCCAGTGCATCGTGTTCATCGACGAGATCGACGCGGTCGGGATGCGCCGGCAGGCGCTGGGGACCGGGCTGGGAGCCACCCCGGCCGAGCCGTCGTCGATCCACGACCTTTGTTTCTACGGGCCAAACGGGTCGATCACGTCGAGCGGGGATCTGGTGATCGAGAGCCGCGCGTGGCGAGAGCGGCTGTTCGCCCAGCGGGCCGACTCGCACGTCACCGGTTACTCGACCCTCACGCAGCGGGTGAACGAGCGGATCCAGCGGTTCTATCCCGGGTTCGGGATGGGCGGTGGCATGGGCGGCATGGCGCTCAACCAGCTGCTTGTCGTGATGGACGGCATCGACGAGCCGCCGCTGATGCGCAAGGTGACGACCAACAAGTTCAACACCTTCCTCGACGCGATGTTCGTGGTCCCGTCGAAGGTCGGCAAGATCCCGCTGCGCCTGAAGCCGCCAAAGCCGCGCTCGGAGCAGATTTACTTCATCGGCGCCTGCAACGTCCCGATCACGGTGCTCGACCCGGCGCTGACACGCCCGGGCCGGATGGGCCGGCATATCTGGTTCCGCACGCCTACCAAGGACGACCGGCTCGACATCCTCGACCTGTACCTCGGCAAGGTCGCCCACGAGCCCGACCTCGATACCGACCGCCGCCGCGACGAACTGGCGCGGATCACCAACGGATACTCGCCATCGATGATCGAGCAGTGCTGCTCGATGGCGCTGACGATCGCCCACACCGAAGGCCGCCGCGAGTTCGCGTGGCGCGACATCGTCGAGGCGATGACGACCGTCGAGACCGGGACCGCCCAGAACATCGAGTACATCCAGGAGGAGACGCGTGCAGTCGCGATCCACGAGGCCGGCCACGCCGCCGCCGGACACGTGTTCCTCGAAAAGGACGTGCTCTCGACGCGGCTCTCGATCCGCAAGCGCGGTGGCTCGCTGGGCCACTACCAGAGCATGGAGAAGGACGAGCGCTTCTCGCACTTCCGCAGCCGCGTGATGGGCGGCCTGATCATGACGCTTGGCGCGATGGCCGCCGAGCACGTGTTCTACGGCGAGAACTCGCAGGGCGTCAGCGGCGATGTCGGCAGCGCGACCGCGACCGCCGCGGCGATGGTGGGCATCTGGGCGATGGGACCGGACCCGGTCCACATGGGCGGCAGCCTGCTCGACCCAGAAGAGCACCCCGATCATGTGGCCAGGCGGCTTGAACGGATCGGTTCGGCGATCATGAACCGCGCCGGGAGCTCGAGCATGCTGGCCGACGACCCGGTCGGCTCGATCCTGCGCAATCAGGACAAGAAGCGCGCCGCCGCCCAGATCCTCGGACAGGCCTACGTCACCGCGTACGCGCTGATGGACGCGAACCGGGAGGGAATCGAGCGAATCGCGGACGCTCTCGTCGAACGCAAGGAACTTCACGGCGACGAGGTCGGCGAGCTGCTCGACAGCGTCACCCTGACACGCCCTGAACTCGATTTGACGAACCCCGACACCTGGCCGACGGTATGAGCGAGCCGCCCAACATCGCTCGCTCGACGGACGAGCACGCGGTCGAGCGGCCGGTGCCGAATTACTCGGCGCGCGCGCGGGGCCGTGACGACGATTCCGCGCGGTCTCCCCACTCGCACCGTTTCCGGACCGCCACCACGGTCCTGGTCGGCGTCGCGGTGGCTGCAATTGTGGTCGCGGTCGCGGTCGTGATCGCCGGCAACAGCTCGCGGACGACCTCGCCCCAGGCCTGGTCGAGCTGGTCGCCACCCGATTCGGGCACGCTCGGTGCGACCGAGATCGCGGCCCATGTCGCACCGTTCTACCGGCTGTCGGCCGTCGATCAGCTCGATGTCGTGACGGTCGTCAATCTCGAGAGCGCGGCAGCCGCCTCGGCGCAGGCGCAGGCGGAGGCGAACGGGACCAGCGTGCCGCCGTCGAGCGGACTCCAGGTCGCGGTGCGCCCGAACCCGCAGTCGAGCGCGGTTTCGCTGCTGAGCGGCAACACGATCGCCTACAACCTCTGCGGGCTCGGCGGCAAGGACTGCGCGATCTCCGTCGGGACGCCGTCGACGAACCGGCTGCTGCTGCTGCGCCGCGAGGCGCTCGAGCTCGCCCTCTACACGTTCAAGTACCTGAGCGGCGTCGAGAACGTGGTCGCAATCCTGCCACCCGGCCGGACCGACACGACGAGCACGCTGACCAAGAGTCTGCCGACGTCGGACAGCCCCACGACCGGCAAGCCGATCAACCTCTCGGTGCTGTTTGTGCGCCAGGAGCTCGCACCGTTGCTCAAGCAGCCGCTCAGCTCGACGCTGCCGGAGCAGTACCCGCCCACCGTCGCTGAGATGGCGAGTGCGCCGGAGGCCGGGCTCGTCGAGCAGATCACCGGCCGCGGGCTGTTCTCAGAGCAGCTTCAGAGCGCCCAGGACGGCTCCGACCTGATCGTCCTGGATCCGCTGCCGCCTCAGTAGCTCGGCCGTCCTGGATCAGCTGTTGCCTCAGTAGCCTCACGCGGCTCGTGGCCGGGGCACGCGAGCACCGGCAGGCGCGGGTAACGCGGGAAGCGCTCGGGCTCGTCGCGCGAGCGGCGGCAGAGGGAGAACACGGACCCACGGGTGTTGCGGACGATCTGCTGGTGGCGGCAGCTGTCGCACAGGCCGGCCTGCGCCCAAGCGCTCTGATTCATGGTCGGGTCAGCTCTTCGAGCACCAGCACGAACGAGGCGTAGGGCCGCCCGGTCTGCTGCGCGAGCGCGATCTCGCAGGTCCTGTTGCTCGAAACGTATGCGTCGCAGTGACGGGTGCGCAGCTCCTCGACCACAGGCCGCAGCGCTGACGCGGGCAGCTCGGGATGAAACCAGCCACGGTCGCCGGCCATCCCGCAGCAGCCGCTGCCGAGCGGAATCACGACCTCGTCAGCCAGCGCGTGCGCGATCGCCGCGAGCTTGCCCGACAGGCCGAGCTGCGTGCATGCGCACGTCG
>JBKQJQ010000560.1:0-34141 GCA_052147875.1 Solirubrobacteraceae bacterium
GCTCAGCGGAGCGCTCGGACGCGCCGGGGACGGCACGGAGCGCCGGCGCCGGCGGCGCCTGTGTCTGAAGCAGCGCCGCAGCCTGGGCCATGCGCGCAGGCTAGGCGCGAGCCCAGACGGATCGGGCAGGGCGCTACGGAGTGCTGAGATGCGCCCGGGCACGGCGCGTGCCCTCGAGATACACCAGCCCGAGTCCGATCAGCGCCCCTGGGATCCCCTCCAGCGCGGTCGCGATCGTCGTCTCGCTGCGCCCGGGAATCACGAAGCCATGGATGATCAGCCCGAACAGTGCCGCGCCGAACAGCGCTCCGAAGAACGCGCCGACGATCCCGCCCCACCACTGGTCTGGCAGCCAGATCGTGAAGTGCCAGACCGCCAGGCCCATCATCACCCAGGCAAGCATGCCCATCAGCGACGCCTCCCGTGACGGCGGTTACGCGAGCGCGACTTGGCTGGCCGGCTGGACTTCGGGACCGGGGCGACGCCTTGGTTCTCGGCTTCGTCGGGCGCGCGCTGGAACCCGTCCCCGTCGCCGTCGCCCGAGAGCTCGGGCTGAGCGCCGTCGCCGGTGCGCTCGGTCTCGGCGCCGGGCGAGGTCTGAGCCGGAGAAGGTGGCGCAGGAGCCGGCGCCGGCTTGCGCTTCGCCGCCGGCTGAGGACGCCCGAGGGCGGTTTCGGCTTCGACGCGCGAGCCGGCCGTCTCGGCGTCGCGGGTGTGCGCGAGGCGCTTGGTCAGCGTTGACGTGTGGCGCGAGGGTTCGGCTTCCTGCTCGGCGATGTCTCGCTTCATCTGCTCGAACTCCGCCGCCGAGACGGTCTCTGGCTCCGGCTGCGTGATCCGCCCGGGCCGCACGCGCAAACGACGGCGCTCGGGCTCGACGTCCGCACCGGCCGCAGCGTAGGCGGGCACCATTCCAAGCTCGGCCTCGATCCGGTGCCGGCGAGCCCGGTAGGCGGGCTCGCGCTCCTTCCAGTGCGTCAGCACCGGCGAGGCGATGAAGATCGACGAATACGCGCCGGAGGCGACGCCGATCATCAGCGCGAATGCGAAGTCCTTCAGCGTCGAGCCACCGAACAGGAGCAGGCAGATGATCGGGATCAGCGTGCACGAGGTGGTCGCGATCGACCGCGTCAGCACCTCCGACATCGAGCGGTTGACGATCTGGGAGAACGCCGCCCGCGGCATCCGCGGGATGTTCTCTCGAACCCGGTCGAACACGATGATCGTGTCGTACATCGAGTAGCCCAAGATGGTGAGGAGGGCCGCGACCGTGTCGACCGTCACCTCCCTCCCGGTCAGGGCGTAGACGCCGCTGGTGATCAGCAGGTCGTGCATCAACGCGATCAGCACCGGTAACGCAAACTTCCACTCGAATCGGAGCGCGACGTAGGCCGAGATCACCAGCAGCGAGGCGATGATCGCGACCACCGCGGCATTGGCGACCGTCCTGCCGAACGTCGGGCCGACCGACTCGTCGTTATGCGAAACCAGTCCGAAGCGGGCGTCGAGCGCGTTCTCGACCTTGGTCACGCCCGGCGGCGCCAAGGCCTTCGACGAGATCTGGAACTCCTCGCCCTTCGAGCCGACCTTCTGGACCTCGGCGCCCTTGGCGCCAGCGTTGGAGACGACCGAGTTGACGGCCGCGGCGGTCGTTGGCTTCGACAGGGTGGCGGTGATCCGGGTGCCGGAGGTGAAGTCGATCCCCAGGTTGAGCCCGCGCCCGCCGATCGCCAGCGCGCCGATCAGCAGGATCATCCCCGACATCGAGAAGAAGTAGCGCGAGGCGCCCATGAAGTCGAACTTCCAGGCGCGCTTCTTGGCGCTGACGCCGAGCGCCGACGGACGGGCGATCGTGCGCGAGTCGCCCATTGTCATCAGGATCGCCTGGGTCGCGAGCACGGCCGTGAACAGCGACACGATCGTGCCGATCCCGAGCGTGAACGCGAACCCCTGGACCTCGGCCGTGGCGAGCACGAACAGGATGAACGCGGTCATGATCGTGACCACGTTGGCGTCGATGATCGCCGTCAGGCCCTTCTTGTAACCGATCGCGATGCCAGACCGGATCGAGCGCCCGGCTCGGATCTCCTCCTTGACGCGTTCGAAGATCACGATGTTGGCGTCGGCCGCGACTCCGATCGTGAGGATCAGGCCGGCGATCCCCGGCAGCGTCAGCGTGATCGGGATCAGCTTGATCAGGGCGAAGAAGTAGAGCGCGTAGGCGGCCAGCCCGGCGACCGCAATCAGCCCCAGCAGGCGGTAGTAGATGAGCAAGAACAACGCGACGATCAAGAGGCCGACCGCGCCGGCGATCAGGCCCTGGTGCAGCGCCTGCTTGCCGAGCGTCGCCGAGACCTGGGACTCGGAGATCAGGTCGAGGTTGATCGGCAGCGCGCCGAGCCGCAGAACGCTCGCAAGATCAGACGCGGATTGCTGTGTGAAGCCGCCGGTGATGTCGGCGCCGCTGCCGCCGGTGATCCCGTCCGGATAAGTCTTGAAGTCGATCGACGGGACCGTCACCAGCTGGTTGTCGAGCGCGACCGCGAAATGCTGGTCATAGGTCTGGCCCAGCGTCGAGACCTGCTGGCCGCGCTGTGCGATCTGCGCGGTCACGTTCTGGAATTCGTTGCCTCCGCTCGAGTTGAAGCCGAACTCGACGTCCGGGTTGCCCCCGGAGTCGGTCGACTCCTGCGGGTTGGTGATGTCCGAGCCGCGCAGCGCGACGTTGTCCTTGAGCACGTAGAACTGCGCCTCGGGGCTGTCGAACTTGATCTGCTCGCTGGCGCTCGGGTTGGCCGCCTGGAGCACGACCGTGCCCTGCTGCACGGTGTAGATCTGGCCGTCGGAGAGCTTGACCCCGGGCGGCAGGCCCTGGGCGAGCGCCTGCTGGACCTGCGAGAAGGGAACTGAGTAGGGCTCAGACAGTGGCTCCTCGAGCAGGCAGTGCTGGCCGGCGGTGTTGATCTGGCCGGTCTGCTTGGAGCGCGCCGCGCAGGCGGCGCTGCCGGGGGCGCCGAAGATGTAGTACTGGGGACCGAGCCGCGAGTTGTGCGCACTCACCGACTTGGGCTGCTTGGAGGCAAGCTGGACCGCCGGGTAGAGCGCCATGCTGCCGGCGTTCGGCTCGCCCGGCGCCGCGAACTGCGTCCCCTGGCTGATCTGGACCGCCGTCGGATCCTGCGCCTGCAGCTGGCTGGCGACCGTCTTGCCGTTCGGCGTCAGCGCGTTGGCCTCCCAGTCGTAGAAGTACAGCTCCGCCGTCGTGCCGACCTCCGACTCGGCCCGGGCCGTGTCCTGCACGTCCGGCAGCCCGACCGTGATCAGGTTCGACCCCGTGGTCTGGATCTCGGGCTCCGACACGCCCAGCTGGTCGACGCGCTCGCGCATGATGTCGACGGCGCGGTTGAGCGCGTCCTGGGTGACCTTCGGCGTCTGCGGGCTCGGCTTGCCCTGATAGACGAGCTGGATGCCGCCCTTGAGGTCAAGCCCGAGTTCCGTCGTCTGGGTGAAGATCACGAACAGCGAGGCTGCGATCAGCCCCACTACGAGGAGCAGCACGAAGCCGTGGCGCTGGCGATCGGACATCGGTCTTCGAGGAGGTTAGAGGACGTCGGCCGGCCTGGGGGCCGCCGTGTTAAGAGTCATGAGTGGTGGTTGGTGGGCGTCAGCACGACGAGCAGACCACCTTCCTCGTCGTCGTAGGCGGGGAACAGGTCGGCAACCGCGTGGGCCGGCAGATCCTGCTCCGCGTGAACTTCGACCTCCTTGCCCTGGACGCGCACCTCCCACTCGAGCACGGTGCCGACATGGTCGGTCCCATCCTCGAACCGCAGCCCGAGCGCCTCGCGGACCGGGCGGCCGATCGCCTGCTCGGTCTTCAGTCCCGTCAGCTCGAACGACCCCTTGCCGCAGTCCACGATCCGGCCATCGGAGTCACACGCGAAGAAGGCCGCGTTGGGCGCCGGGTAGTAGTCATCGAGCAGCTCGAACAGGTAGGCGAAGCCACATTTCTCGCATCCGCGAGCCTCGCGACGGAAGCCCACGTTGCGGTCGGTGCCCATCGAGCGATTGCCGCAGTGAGGGCAGATGAAGTAGTGCTCGTGACTCATCAGCAAGGCAGGATAGACAGGCGCTGCGCTGGGACTCCCCGGATCGCGGGTGCTTCTTACAGAAGTCTTCGCGGCCCCGGCGGCTCCAGCTCGAGGTGCTCGTAGGCGCGCGCGGTGGCAGCTCTGCCACGCGGAGTCCGCTCGATCAGCCCGCGCTGGAGCAGGTAGGGCTCGTACACGTCCTCGATCGTGTCCTGCTCCTCGCCGACCGCGACCGCGAGCGTGGACAGGCCGACCGGGCCGCCCGAGAAGCGCTCACAGATCGCGCGCAGGATCCCGCGGTCGAGGCGATCGAGCCCCTCCTTGTCGACCTCGAGCTCGTCGAGCGCGGTGTCCGCAACCTCCGCGGTGACGACGCCGCCGTGGCGGACCTCGGCGTAGTCGCGAACGCGTTTGAGCAACCGGTTTGCGACCCGCGGCGTCCCCCGGCTGCGGCTCGCGATCGCGACCGCGCCGTCGTCCTCGATCTCGACCCCCAGCAGCCGCGCCGATCGGCGGACGATCTGCGCCAGGTCGTCTGGTCCGTAGTGCTCGAGCCGATGCTGGATCCCGAACCTGTCGCGCAGGGGCGTCGTCAGCAGACCCGTCCGCGTCGTCGCGCCAATCAGCGTGAACGGCGGCAGCGGCAGCGTGACCACGCGTGCTCCTGCTCCCTGTCCGACGGTGATCGGCAGGGCCGTGTCCTCCATCGCCGGGTAGAAGGTCTCCTCGAGCGCGCGCGGAAGCCGGTGGATCTCGTCGACGAAGAACACCGCCCGCGGCTCGAGCGCAGTCAGGTAGGAGGCAACGTCGCCCTTGCGCTCGAGCGCCGGCCCGGCGGTTTGCACGAACGGCACCCCCAGCTCGGCGGCGACGATCTGGGCCAGCGATGTCTTGCCCAGCCCGGGCGGCCCGGCGAGCAGCACATGGTCGAGCGCCTCGCCGCGATTCGCGGCCGCCTCGATCGAGACCGACAGCTGATCCTTGATCCGCTCCTGGCCGACGAAGTCCTCGAGCCGCCGCGGACGCAGCGCGCGGTCGAACTCGTCGCCCGGGAGCTCCTCGGGCGCCGGCAGGCGGGCCGCGTGCTGATTCATCGCCGCGCGCTCCGCAGCGCGTGCGCGATCAGCTCCTGAGTGCTTTCGCCGTTGGCACCCGCCAGCAGCTCGTCGATCTCGGTCACGCTGTAGCCCAGACCGACGAGCGCCTCGCGCGCCAGCGCCAGCGGGTCGTCACCGCGCGTGATCGAGATCTCCCCGTCGCCGATCGACGAACCCACCTTCTCGCGCAGCTCGACCACGATCCGCTCGGCCGTGCGCTTGCCGACCCCGGGGGCGAGCTGCAGTGTCGCGATGTCGCCGCTGGAGACCGCACCGAGCAGCACCCGCGGCGGCGCCCCGGACAGGATCGCGAGCGCGACCTTTGGACCGACCGACTGGACGCCCAGCAGCATCAGGAACAGGTCGCGCTCCTCCTCGGTCGCGAACCCGTACAGGGCGAGCGCGTCGTCACGGACGACCAGGTGCGTGTGCAGCGTGACCTGGTTAGCGACCGCGGGGACCTGCTTGAGCGTCTCGCCCGACACGGCCAGCCGGTACCCGACGCCGCCGGTGTCGATCACAACGTAATCAGCGCGGCGGACGGCGACCGCACCGGAGATCAGGGCGATCACGGCCGTGCCCCAGCGGCGGCCAGCGCGCCGGCGAGCGGCGCCCGGTTGAGATCGCAGATCGCGACCGCGAGCGCGTCGGCGGTGTGGTCGGGCGTCGGCGGGGACGCAAGTCCGAGTAGCCGCGCGACCATCCGTGACACCTGGTCCTTGTCCGCGCGCCCGTTTCCGCAGACCGCGCCCTTGACCTGCTGGGGCGTGTAGGAGCGCGACGGCACGCCGCGCTGGCCGGCCGCCAGCAGCACCACCCCGCGCGCCTGCCCGACCGCGAAGGCGGTCCGGACATTGGCCCCGAAGTAAAGCTCCTCGACCGCCAGCGCATCGGGGCTGAACTCGTCGAGCAGCTCTCCGATCTGGGCGTGGATGTGCGCAAGGCGGCGCTCGAGAGCGACCCCCGGACGCGTCTCTATCACCCCCTGTTCAAGGGCCTGGATGCGCGAGCCCGTGCCGCGGACGACGCCGTAGCCGGTGCTCGCGGTCCCTGGGTCGATGCCGACCACAAGCATTGCGGTCTCATTCTGCGTTGCCGCCCGGACGCCTCCGGCACGGGTCGCAATGAGAGATCTTTGTCATTCAGCGCAACCTCCGGCCGGTTCTGCTGTTCTAGCGGTGTCAGACATGCGTTTGCCTCATCTCGGGGGGCCGGCACCGTGGGCAGCTTTCAGGTGCGCGCGCCTCTCGTCGCTGCCCTGCTAACGGCACTGGTGGTGACCCCGTCGGCCGCCGTCGCGGCGGGCCGGCGCACGCCTACGCTGGCACCGTCCAACACCGTGATCGACGGCCCGTCCGCCGGCATCGTCAGCCTCAACGGCCTCGCCGTGGCACGCGACGGCAGCGGCGGCCTGGTCTACGCCAAGGACGTCAACGGCGTCCCGCACGTGTTCGCCAGCGTGCTGGCCGGTGGGGGCTTCCAGACTCCGGAGCGGGTCGATCCGGGACTCACGGGTCCGTCCTCGCAGCCCGTGATCGTGGCCGACAACGGTGGCCTGCTGCTGGTCGCGTTCATCAATTCGGGCGAGCTCTACGTGGTCCAGCAACCGGCCAGCGGAGCTCCCTGGCAGGCGCCGCTCCCGATCTACTCGGGGGCCGCCAACCCGTCGCTGTCGATCAGCACGTTCGGCAAGGCATACCTCGCTTTCACGGCGCTCGGGTCGGTCGATACCGTCCGCACGGCTTACTACTACAACGGTGAGTGGGCGCTCGGGTCGGCACCGCTGAACGCAAACCCGGCCGACAGCGCGGGGGCCGGCAGCGATGCCCCGCAGGTCGTGACCGCCGGCGACGGGACCGCGATCGTCGCCTGGGGCGAGGGCGGCCACATCTTCACCCGCCGCGTGCTCGGAACGTCGCCGAGCGTCGTCTACGAGCAGGCCGACCCGCCCTCGTTCGGCGGCTGGAGCGAGGTGTCGGCCAGCGACCCCCAGATCTCGGCCGGCGGCGACTCCTCATATGCCGCGGTCGCGTTCGACGAACTTCTCCAGAGCGGCGGTACCGAGCAGTCGCGGGTGCTGGTCAACCGGCTGCAGGCCTCGCAGTACGACGGCGCGACCGCGGCTGACGACGGTGGGTCTGAGAGCGCCGATCAGCCCCGCGTGGCGCTACAGGAATACGGCGCCGGTTTCGTCACCTCCGAGGGCGCGACGACGCACAACATCTTCGCGACCACGGTCGCCAACAACGCCGCGCCGCGGGCCACTGCGCAGGCCAACAGCGCCTACGAGCAGGCGGCGCCCGATGCGGTGCCCGCGACCGCCGGCACCGTCTCGACGCTGATCGCCTGGCAGCAGAATCCCGGTGCCGACGGCCCGGAGATCAGGGTCAGGTACGCCCCCGACGGCTCCGACCTCGGACCCGAGGAGGTCGTCTCCTCGCCGACGCTCGGGCCGACCAACGCCGACGAGGGCCTGTTCGCCGATGGCGACCTCGCCGGCGACGCGGCGATCGCGTGGGTGCAGGGATCCGGCCCACAGACGCAGATCGTCGCTGCGCAGCTGTTCCAAGCGCCGGGCGGCATGACCCCGTCCGTGCTGTTCCAGTACGCGCGCACGCTCAACCCGGTGCTGTCCTGGTCGCCGGCCTCAGAGCTGTGGGGGTCGCCCGTGTACACCGTCAAGGTCGGGGGTGTGGTCGTCGGCCAGACGACGGCGACCCAGTTGCAGGTTCCGGTGGCGCTCACGCAGGGCCGTCACGTGTGGCAGGTGACGGCGACCAACCTCGCCGGCTTGGCCAACGTCTCGCAGAACTCGACCGTGTTCGTCGACACGATCGCGCCGCACGTGACCCTCAAGATCACGGGCACGCGTGAGGTCGGCTCCGTGATCCACGCATCGGTCAGCTACACGGACGCCCCGCATGGCGTGCCGCACGCCGATGCGTCTGGCGTCAAAACGGTTCAGATCAAGTGGGGCGACGGCTCCAAGGCGTTCATCACGCACAAGGCAACGCACGTCTACAAGCGCCGGCGCACCTACATTGTGACGGTGATCGCGATCGACAAGGCCGGGAACCGGACCGTGCTGACGCGCAAGATCAAGGTCGCACGCGCCGGCAGCGTGCACTCGAGCAAGCGGCGCAGGCGCCGTGGGTGACCTGCGCTCAGCGCCCCACGCAGGCGGTGCTCGGCAGGCGCGGGTCAGTCAGGCGCACGACCGTCCAGACGCCGACCTTGGCGAGCGTCTGGCTGTGGGTGAGCCGTGGATCGACCGCCGCGGGCGCGCCGTCGGTCCCGTTGTGAGGCCCGATGAAGTCGACCCCCGGTTGGGACATCACGGTGCCGACGCGCTCGAGCGTCACGTGCAGCTTCCACGCCAACGCCGTCTGGACGCTGTGGTTGATCGCGGCAAAGCTCGACTTGCACGGGAACACGCCGCGATGCCCGCCAACCGCGGCAGCCGCTTCACTGAGCTGATCGAGGGTCGAGACGGCCTGCGAGGCGGCCGGGAAGTTGGCCCGGGCCCCGGAGATCCGGGCTGTCGTGAACGGCACGCAGATCGCGATCAGGACCACCGCCGCGACCGCCGTCGTCGCGACCCGGTAGCGCCCGATCAAGCTCCCGGCCAATTGCGCCAGCATCACGAGCCCGACGCCGCCGAGCACGCACGTCAGCGCCGCCGCCGGCAGGTAGAAGCGCTCGAGCCCGGGATACCCGTCCATCGTCATCGCGACCACGACCACCCACCAGGCGGCGACGCCGAGGCCCAGCCCGAGCAGCACCCGGTTGCGGTCGCGCAGCCAGCCGATCACCACCGCCAGCGCCGCGGCGATCAGCGCCGGCAGCACCTGCAGGTTGATCCCGCGCCCGATCACGGCCCGGAACGGATCCGGCCCCAGGTGGCCGTTGTAGTCGGCGGCGTGGGTCGCGGCCAGGAACGGATCGCCCGAGCCGATCCACGGCGGCACGAACCAGAAGAACGGTTGCGCGACCAGGCCCGCCAGCAGCACGACGCGCATCTTCGTCGTCTTGAACTCCGGCTCGCGGAACGCCAGCCACAGCGCGTAGAGAAAGATGAACGGCCACCACTCGGGCCGGATCAGGCCGCCGGCACATGCCAGCAGGTAGGCCTGCAGTTTGTGGCCGTCGAGCAGACGGTCGACCGCCCACAGCGTGACGCCGATCAGCATTACCTCCGACGTGCCCCGCAGGAAGTAGTAGAACCAGTCCTGGGTCAGGACGACGCCGATCACGGCCAGCGCGCCGGCGACCGCCCCGGGCCAGCCACCGCCGATCAGCCGGCTTGCCAGGCGCCAAGCGGCCCACAGGCCGAGCAGCCCGCCGATCCGGGCCGTGATCACCCACAGCGTCGGCGCGGCGCTGTCGAACGGGCCGTAGATCGTGGTGAACAGGAACGGCAGCGGCTTCCACGACGGACCGCCGCTGACGACGAAGCTCAGATGCGGGTCGGTCACCTCCTTGCCCCACACGATCCACGACCACGGGTCGTAGCTGGGCACGGTCGGCAGCACGATCGCCGACAGCAGCGCCAGCGCCGTGCACGCGAGCACGGCCTGCACCGCGGGCGAGCGCACGGAATTACGAACGGAGCGAGCTGATGAGGCGCCTCGGGGTTCACCCGAACCGCCGTCGGAGCCGGTCGCTGGCGGCCGCTGGAGAGGCGGATCGACGACGGGCATCGGCGCGCGATTGTAGCGTCGGCTCCGTCGCACTCGCGCGCTCGGAGTCGAACGTAACAGCGCGCAAATCGATCCGCGCGGCATCGCTGGCGCTGGCCGCTGCGTTGATCCTGACGCTCGCGGTCAGCGCGCCCGCGCAAGCCCAGTCAGCGGGCCCGTACCTCGCGACGCCGCCGACCAAGGGGGCGCTGTACCCGGACGGCCAGAACGATCGCTGGCTGCTCGGCGGCGAATGGCTCTACCGGGCAGACCCGAGCAATATCGGCGTCGCCGACGGCTGGTGGCGCAACGTCGGCGGCACCGACGGCTGGACCCCGGTCACGGTCCCGAACTCCTACAACGCCGGCAACCTGAGCGCCGCCAGCATGGCCGGATCGGTCGGTTGGTACCGACGCGATCTCACGCTACCGAGCTCTGCCTTCGCGCGCTACGTCCCGGCACGCTTCCGCAGCTGGATCATCAACTTCCAGTCCGTCAACTACACGGCCACCGTGTGGCTCAACGGCTACAGACTCGGGACTCACGCCGGCGCGTATCTGCCGTTCGAGTTCCCGCTCAAGCACGTCCACGCGGGCGTCAACCGGCTGATCGTGCGCGTCTCAGACATCCGCGGGCCGGCCGACCTGCCGCAGGGGCCGGGCGGCGGCTGGTGGAACTTCGGCGGCATCAACCAGGAGGTCTACCTGCGCGCTGTGCAGCGCGCGGACATGCCGCTTGTGCAGGTGCGGCCGATCCTGCCGTGCCCGACTTGCGCGGCGACGATCGAGGAGCAGGCGACGGTCACCAACCCGACCTCGAGCCCCCAGACCGTGGGACTGCAGGGCACCTACGGCGGCCACCCGCTGAACTTCGGTGGGCAGACGATCCCGGCCGGCGGGACATGGGTCGCTCACGCCCACGTCGTGCTCGGGCACCCGCAACTGTGGGCGCCCGGCAGCCCGTACCTGTACCAGGCCAACCTGACGCTGTCCGACGCCCACGGCCGGCGACTCGAGGGCTACTTCACCTACAGCGGCGTGCGCAGCATCACGATCACGGCCGGCGGCCAGATGCTGCTCAACGGACGCGTGCTGCACCTGCGCGGCGTCAACCTCCACGAGCAGAACATCGAGACCGGCGCGGCGCTGACGCCGGCCCAGCTCGCCGCGCTGGTCGGCTGGACGCACGAGCTCGGGGCGACGATCATCCGCGCCCACTACCCGCTCAACCCGCAGATCGAGCAACTCGCCGACCAGGACGGGATCCTGCTGTGGTCGGAGATTCCGGTTTACCAGAGCTCAACCTCCTACATGCGTGACAAGGCTTGGCTGACGCGCGCACACGCCTTCCTGCGCGAGAACATCCTCGACAACCAGAACCACCCCTCGATCCTGCTGTGGAGCATCGGCAACGAGCTGCCGACGCCGCCCAACGACGCCGAGGCGAGCTATATCGCCGGCGCCGCCGCGCTCGCGCACCAGCTCGACCCCACCCGCCCGGTGGGGATGGCGATCTCCGACTGGCCGGGGGTGCCCTGCCAGTCCGCCTACGCGCCGCTTGACGTGATCGGCTTCAACGACTACTTCGGCTGGTTTGACGCCGGCGGCGGCACGACCGACGACGAGGACGAGCTGGGGCCGTTCCTCGACAGCCTCCACGACTGCTACCCGAGCAAGGCGCTGTTCGTGAGCGAGTTCGGGTTCGAGGCTAATCGCAACGGCCCGGTCGAGGAGCGCGGCACCTACCAGTTCCAGGCCGCGGCGGCCGAGTACCACCTCGGCGTGATCGCGAGCAAGCCGTACATTTCCGGCGCGATGTGGTTCGCACTACAGACGTTCGCCGCGCGCCCAGGCTGGACCGGCGGCGATCCGCTCGGCGATCCGCCGTGGGTCCAGAAGGGCGAGATCGATCAGTACGGCAACCCGACGCCGCTGTTCGGCGTGATCCAGTCGATCTATGAGTCGACCGTGCAGATCGCGCCGGTGAGCGCGGCGCAGTCCAAGCACAGCGCCCGCATCCTGCGCTGACGCGCGAAGAGCCTCTCTCAGGAGAACCGGCAGCGCAGCAGCGTCGCGATCACACGGACGCCGTCGTAAGCGGTCAGCTTCTTACCCTCTTCGGTCGTCCGCGCCCGGTAGTGGACGGGTACCTCGAAGATCCGCTCGCCGCGCTGCACGAGCCGGGCGGTGATCTCGGGCTCGATCGCGAACCCCGGTGAGCGCAGCGACAGGCTCCGGAACAGATCCGTGCGGATCATCTTGTGGCAGGTCATGATGTCGTGCAGGTAGACGTTGAACAGCACGTTGCAGGCCAGCGTCACGCCCTTATTGCCGAGCACGAACAGGAACGAGTGGCTCGTGTAGCCGTCGAACGCCCGGACTCCGAAGCTCGCGTTCGAGCGCCCGTCGAGTAGCGGCGGCATCAGCAGACCGAGGTCGGCCGGGTCGTACTCGAGATCGGCGTCGAAGATCGCAGAGAACTCGCCCTGGGCGTGGGTCAGCGCGGTCCGGATCGCCGCGCCCTTGCCCTGGTTGTGCTCGTGCTCAAGCAGCCGCACGCGGCCGTCCCAGTCGCCGCCACGCAGGATCTCGCGAGTTCCGTCGGTCGAGCCGTCGTCGACGACGATCAGCTCGAAGCCCGCCGGCAGCTCGGTTGCGAGCACCTCGGCGATCGCCCGCTCGACGCGCTCTCGCTCGTTGTAGACCGGCATCAGGATGGACAGCTTGTGGGCGTTGTCTTCGTTCATCTAGGCAAGCGTTAGTTCTGCAGTGTCGACACTCATCTGGGTAAGCGCAGCATCGCCAAACGCGCTCACGAGGAGTGCCGGATGCTAGCGAATCGTCAATCGATTGGAGAGGATGCCGGGATGGACTTCGAAGGCACCGGACTGCTCGACGGGCTAGAGGGCGAGGAGCGCGAGGCGCGCAGGAAGTTCCTGCAGCGACTGGCGGAGGATGGCTTCAGCCTCGAGCAGCTCGGGAGCGCGGTGGCGGAGAACCGGCTCGCGCTGCTGCCGCTCGATCGGGTGTTCGGCGGCGTCCACTCGGCGAGCGAGATCGAGCAACGAACCGGACTGCCGGCCGAGATCATGATCCAGATGCGGCGCCTGCTGGGGCTGCCGCTTGCCGAGCCCGACGACGAGGTGTTCTCCGACGAGGACATCGACGCGGCCCGCGCGACGAAGCTGTTCATCGACGCCGGGTTCGACCAGGAGGAGATCTTCGAGATCACGCGCGTGCTGGGCGAGGGCATGGCGCGGCTGTCGGCGACCGTGACGGCGGCCTTCACCGCCACCTTCCTTTCGGCCGGCGACAGCGAGGAGGAGGTCGCGGAGCGCTTCACGGAGCTGGCCCAGCAGATGACGCCGGCGCTGACGCCGGTGCTGGTTGCGGCCTTCAAGGACCACCTCGCTGACAGCATCAGCCGCGGCGTGCTGGGGCGCGCCGAGCTCGAGGCCGGCGACACCCCCGCCAGTCAGGAGCTGGCGGTGTGCTTCGCGGACCTCGTCGGCTTCACCCGGCTCGGGGTCGAGGTCGAGCCGACGGAGCTCGGCTCGGTCGCAGGCAGGCTGGCGCGGCTCGCGACGTCGGTCACACAGGACCCGGTCCGCCTGATCAAGACGATTGGCGACGCCGCGATGTTCGTCAGCCCGGACCCGGGAGCGCTGGTCCGGGTAGCGCTCACGCTCGTGCAGGAGGTGGAGGACGCCGGTCTCCCGACCTTGCGCGCCGGGATCGCGGTGGGGCCAGCGATGCCGCGGGCCGGCGACTACTACGGCAACTCGGTCAACCTCGCCAGTCGCATCACCGGGATCGCGCGCCCCGGGAGTGTGCTCTGCACGCTCAAGGTGCGCGACGCGGTCGGCGACGACGATGGACTGCAGTGGTCACCGGCGGGCCGCCACCGGCTCAAGGGCGTGGCGGGCCCGGTACAGCTGTTTCGCGCCCGCGTCCCGGAGCCCGAGCCGGGCGCGGGCCGCGACCGGCCGTCTAGCCCGAAACCCCGTGAAGGTCGATCACGAAGACCAGCGCGGAGTTAGGCGGGATCTTCGGCGGGCTGCCCGCCGCGCCGTAGGCGAGATTGGAAGGGATGATCAGCTCGCGGCGGCCGCCTACGCGCATCCCAGGGATCCCCTGCTGCCATCCCTTGATTACGCCCGACAGCGGCAGCGAGACCGGCTTGCCCGCGCCGTCGTTCCACGATGCGTCGAACTGCTTGCCGTTCTTGTAGAGCTCGCCGACGTACTGGACGGTGACCGTCGAGCCCGCCGTCGCGACCGGGCCGGTGCCCTTGATCAGGTCCTTGATGACCAGCGACTTCGGCGGCGGTCCGCTCGGGATCACGACCTTCGGCTTGGTTTTCAGGGCCGCCGGAAGTGGCGTCGTGCTGGTGCTGGTCGCGCTCGTGGTGGTCGTGCTCGAGCTGGCTGAGGTGACCGCCGCTGCGGTCTGGCCGCCCTGGGGTGCGAGCTGCACGCCCGGCGCGGTCGAGCTGCCACAGCCCGCGACAGCGACACCCAGCCCGAACAGGGCGCACATGAGGGTGATCGGTTTACGCATTGCGGTGGCCGAGGGTAGCGGCTCGAGATCAGCCGGCGATGCGCTCGAGCACCGCCGCGTCGACGTCGAAGTTTGCGTGCACCGCGCTGACGTCGTCTGATTCCTCGAGCATGTCAATCAATTTCAGGAGCCGTCCGGCATCCGATTCGTCAACAGGGACGCGGGATTTCGGGCGTTGGGTCACGTCCGCGCTCTCGATTTCGACGCCCGTCGACTCGAGCGCGTCGCGCACCGTGACGAGCTCCGAGGGCGAGGTAAGAATCTCGTAAACATCGTCGTCGAGGGAGATGTCCTCGGCCCCTGCGTCGATCGCGGACATCAGATCGTCCTCGTCGTAGCGCTCCGCGTCGACCACAATCACGCCCGCTTTGTCGAACAGGTAGGAGACCGATCCGGGCTCGCCAAGGTTGCCGCCGTGCTTTGAGAACGCGTGCCTGATGTCGGCGCTGGTCCGGTTGCGGTTGTCGGTCAGAGCCTCGATCAGCAGTGCCACGCCGCCGGGGCCGTAGCCCTCATAGATGACCGTCTCGATCTGATCGGCGTCTACGCCCTCGCCGGTTCCCTTCGCGATCGCCCGCTCGATGTTGTCCTTCGGCATTGACGCGTCGCGCGCCTTCTGGATCGCGAGCGCGAGTGCGGGGTTGCCGGTCGGATCGCCCCCGCCCTCGCGCGCCGTGACCGTCAGCGCGCGTGCCAGCTTGGTGAAATGCTGGCCGCGGCGCTGGTCGACGACCGCCTTCTTGTGCTTGATCGAGGCCCATTTGGAGTGACCGGACATCGCTCACAACTATAGGAGCGCCTCCGGGTGCGCGCGGTAAAAGTCGATCGTCCGTTGCAGTCCCTGTTCGAGCCCGACAGCCGGCTCCCAGCCCGTCAGCTCGCGCAGCTTCGAGGCATCTACCCATTGCCGATCGATCTCGCCGGCCGGCACGCCCGCGCCGCGGATATCCGGCTTGACGTGGTCCCCGGTCAGGCGACAGATGAGATCGACCACCTCGCTGACCTGGTGCGGCTCGCCGCCGCCGGCGTTGAACGCCTCCCCCGCCCCGCGGCCGCCCAACAGCGCCCGCCAGATCGCCAAGTAGGCGGCGGTCGCGTCCTCGACGTACAGAAAGTCGCGCTCTGGTGAGCCGTCGGAGCGGATCACCGGCGCGCGCCCGGCGAGCGCGGCGCCGATCGCCTCGGGGACGAGCCGCGAGCGGTTCGTGTCGCCGCCGCCGTAGAGGTTCGCGAACCGCGTTACCGCCACCGGCAGCCGGTAGGTGTGCCAATAGGAGCGGGCGATCAGGTCCGCGGCGGCCTTTGAGACGTCGTACGGGAAGGTCGGGATCAGCGGCTGGCGCTCGGTATACGGAAGCTCCGGCTGGCGTCCGTATGCCTTGTCGGACGAGGCGACGATCACGCTCGCGGCGCCGTGCAGCCGCGACGCTTCGAGCGTCAGCCAGGTTCCCCGGATGTTGGTCTCGAACGTCGACAGCGGCGCGCGGTTGGCGGTGCCGACGATCGTCTGCGCCGCGAGGTGGAAGACGCTATCGACCTCGTACTCGTTGAGCACACGGGCGACCAGGCCCGGATCGCAGATGTCGCCGTGCACAACATCGACGCTCGCGGCCACACCGAGCATCGCCAGCGGCGACGCGGTCGGCTCGTCACGGCGGATCGTGACCACGCGGACGCCGTGCTCGAGCAGCGCCTTGACGAGCCAACCACCTAGCAGTCCATGGGCGCCGGTGACGAGCGCGGTGCGGTCGCGCAGATCGCTCACGCCCACAGCTTCCACGGCGCATCCCCCCTCTCCCACAGGTCGTTGAGCAACACCGCGTCCTTGTAGGTATCCATGCACTCCCAGAACCCGTCGTGCCTGAAGCCGCGCAGCCTGCCGGTCGCGGCAAGCGACTGCAGTGGCTCACGCTCGAGGATCGAGTCAGCGCTCAGCAGATCGAACACCGGCGGCCGCAGACAGAAGAAGCCCCCGTTGATCCAGTGCTCGCTGCGTGGCTTCTCGACAAATCCCGTCACGGCGCCGCCGGCGTCGAGCTCGGCGACGCCGAACTGAAGTTCGGGGCGGACGACGGTCATCGTCGCCGGCGCCTCGTGGCCGGCGTGGTATTCGAGCAGCGCCTCGAGGTCGATGTTCGCAACCCCGTCGGCGTAGGTGAGGCAGAAGTCGGAGCCCTCGAGCTCGGCCGCGGCGAGGTGTACGCGTCCCCCGGTGGGCGTGTCGGCGCCGGTGTCCAGACATCGGATCTCGGCGTCGGCCGGCCATCGCTCGGCCGCGACGAATTGCTCGATCTGCTCGCCCCGATACCCGGTCAGCAAGAGGAAGCTGCGAAAGCCCTGCGCGAGGTAGATCTGGATCACGTGCCACAGGATCGGCCGTCCGCCGATCTCGACCATCGGCTTCGGAATCGAGCGGGTGTGCTCCTGCAGGCGCGTGCCCCGCCCGCCGCAGAGGATTGCCACGCTGGGTCTCACGGCGGCGGATTATTAGGCATCATCACGGCGGATGAGCGAAGCCGTCGATCCCACGATCTTCAAGGCGTACGACATCCGCGGGTTGTACGGGGAGCAGATCGACGCCGCGACCGCCACATCGATCGGACGCTCGTTCGCGCACGTGATCGCCGCGCTCGAGGACAAGCAGACCTCGGAGCTGCGACTCGGCCTCGGTCACGACATGCGTCTGACGGCGCCCGAGCTCGCCGCCGCCTACCGCGACGGGATCTGCAGCGAGGGCGCGACCGTGCTCGACGCCGGCGAGGTCGGCACCGAGGTCCTCTACTACCTGGTCGGTTCGCGCGGGCTCGACGGCGGACTGATGTGCACGGCGTCGCACAACCCCAAGGCCTACACGGGCGTCAAGCTGGTCGGCCGCGGCGCTCTCGCGTTGTCGGGAGACGCCGGGATCGGGGACGTCCGCGACCGGATCGACGCGGGCCTTCCAGAAGCCCCCGGTGGAGGCGAGGTCGAGCGGGTCTCGATCATCGACGAGTTCCGCGAGGCCGTACTGCGGTTCATCGACGCCGACGCCGTGCGGCCACTGAAGGTCGTCGTCGACGGCGGCAACGGGATGGCGGGGCCGATGGTCGGGCCGCTGCTGGAACGCCTTGGGCTCGACTTGGTCGAGGCCTACTGGACCCCCGACGGCAACTTCCCTGACCACGAGCCCAACCCGCTGCTGGCCGAGAACCGCGAGTTCATCATGGGCGAGGTGGTCCGCCAGGGCGCCGACCTCGGGATCGCGTGGGACGGGGACGCTGACCGCTGCTTCTTCATCGACGAGCAGGGTGCGTTCGTCGACGGCGACTTCCTGACCGCGCTGATGTCGGGGTCGATCATCGACAAGGAGCCCGGCGCGACCGTTCTGTACGACGTACGCGCCAGCCGGGCGGTCGCCGACACGGCACGCGAGGCCGGCGGCCGCGCGCTGGTCAACCGCGTCGGGCACGCGTTCTTCAAGACTCGGATGCGCGAGGAGAACGCGGCATTCGGCGGCGAGGTCTCCGGCCACTACTACTTCCGCGACTTCTACTGTGCCGACTCGGGCACACTGCCAGCGTTGCTGATCCTCGAGCTCCTGTCGCTGCGCCGGGCGCGGATGTCAGAGCTGTTGGAGCCCTACCGGTCGCGCTACTTCATCTCCGGCGAGATCAACAGCGAGGTCTCGGATCCCGACGGCAAGCTCGAGGAGCTCGCCAGGCGCTACCGCGACGGAACCGTCTCGAGGCTTGACGGCGTCAGCGTCGACTACGAGGACTGGCACTTCAACGCGCGTGCGTCCAACACCGAGCCGTTGTTGCGGCTGTGCGTCGAATCGCTTCGCTCCCGCGAGGACATGGAGTCCCACCGCGACGAGCTGCTCGGCGTGATCCGCTCGTGAGCGAGACCGAGGCCGCGGGGGCTGAGGCGCTTACCGCCGCCGCCCAGGACGGGATCCATCGCCTGGCTGTACCAACCCCATTTCTCGTCGGGCGCGTCAACTGCTACCTGATCGAGGACCGGCCGCTGACGCTCGTCGACACCGGG
Organism: Solirubrobacteraceae bacterium; assembly: GCA_052147875.1. Lineage (GTDB taxonomy): Bacteria > Actinomycetota > Thermoleophilia > Solirubrobacterales > Solirubrobacteraceae > Palsa-465. Next base: position 18,453 of record JBKQJQ010000560.1, read on the forward strand.
CCCAACTCGGGCAAGTCGCTCGACGAGCTCGAGCAGGCGCTCGCGGCGCTTGGGCGTCGCGTCGAGGACCTCGAGCTGATCGTCATCACCCACCAGCACATGGACCACCTCGGGCTGCTCGAGATCCTCGCCCGCCGGTCCGGGGCCGAGGTCGCGGCGCTCGACCTGCTCGTCGACTACCTGAGCAACTTCAGTGCCAGCGCCGCGCAGGATGACGAGTTCGCGATGGGCGTCATGCGCCGCCACGGCGTGCCCGGTGACCTCGCGACCGCGCTCAGCTCCGTCGGCGCATCGTTTCGCGCCTTCGGCTCGAGCGGCCGGGTGACGCGACCGTTGCGCGACGGCGACCAGCTCGAGTTCGACGATCGCACGCTGCACGTTCTGCACCGGCCGGGGCACAGCCCGTCGGACACCGTGTTCCTGGACCGGGAGCGATCGAGCCTGATCGCCGGCGACCATCTGCTCGCCCACATCTCCTCCAATCCGCTCGTCAGCCGGCCGCTGGGCGCCAACCCCGGAAGCGGACGCCCGCGCGCGCTGATCCAGTACATCGCCTCGATGCGCGCCACTCGTGAGCTGCCGCTGAAGCTGGTGCTGCCCGGCCACGGCGACCCGGTAACCGACCACGTGGCGCTGATCGACGAGCGGCTGCGGATGCACGAGCGGCGCGCGCGCAAGCTGCTCGGGATGCTCGCCGACGGGCCGCTGACCGCCTACGAGCTGGCGGTGCGTATGTGGGGAAACGTCGCGGTCACGCAGGCATATCTGACGATCTCGGAGGTCCTGGGCCACATGGACCTGCTGACCGCCGCCGGTTCGGCGATCGAGCGCGAGGACGGGCCCGTGGCCCGGTTCGAGGCCGTCGGTAGGTAGAAGGCCGCGCGGATCAGGGTTTTCTACGCACCGGATCGGCTCCATAAGAGCCGATGAAGACGGCGGACATGTCTGGCAGGCGAACGAGTCTGGGAGGCGCTCGCGCGCGGCCCAATTCAGCCAATGGCGAAGGTTCCTCGCGGGTCAGCGAGCGATACCAGCGCGGACTCCTGCACCGCGTGCCGGCGATCCTGTACGCCGCCGACGCCGGCGAGTTCGGCGCCTGGCGGTACGTGAGCCCCCAGATCGAGGCGATCCTCGGCTACTCGCCCGAGGAGTGGTGCGACGATCCCGAGCTGTGGGCGAGCCGCCTGCACCCCGAGGATCGCGCCAAGGTGATTGAGCAGGAGTCGCGGATCGTCGACGGTGAGCCGTCGACCGGAGCGGCCGAGTATCGGCTGCTGCACCGTGATGGGCACGTCGTCTGGGTGCGCGACGACGCGCTGCTGGTGCTCGATGAGACCGGCGTTCAGTGCTGGCACGGCGTGATGTCCGACATCACTGAGCAGAAGGAGGCCGAGGCCGAGCTTGAGCGCCGCGCCGCGCAGCAGTCGGCGGTCGCGAGGCTTGGCGAGCACGCGCTCGAGGGTGCCAGCCTGTCGGATCTGATGCAGGAGGCCGTCACGGCCGCGATCGAGTTAGTGGACGTCGACTTCGGCGCTGTGATGGAGTTGGTTGCCGAGCGCGATGTGTTCGTGTTCCGCGCGATGCACGGCGGAGCCGAGCCGCTCGGCAACCAGATCGTGCCCGGTGGCAAGGAAACGCTGGCCGGTCATACCCTGGGTGCGGGCGCGCCGGTGATCGTCTCCGACTGGGAGCAGGAGGAGGGCTTCAAGCCGTCGCCGAAGCTGATCAAGGATGGCGTCCGCAGCAGCATGACGGTGGTCATCGAGGGGCGCCGCAGCCCGTTCGGAGTGCTCGCGGTGCACTCACGATCGGCGCGTGAGTTCAAGACCGGCGACGTCGATTTCGCGCAGTCGCTGGCGAACGTGCTCGGCGATACGGTCGAGCGGCAGCTGACCGACGACGACCTCCGTCACCAGGCCCTGCACGACCCGCTCACCGGACTGCCGAACCGGATCCTGTTCCTCGACCGCCTCCAGCACGCGCTGTTGCGCCAGCGCCGCAGCCGCTCGTTGACCGCGATCCTGATGCTCGACCTGGACCGCTTCAAGCTGGTCAACGACAGCCTCGGTCACAAGATCGGCGACGAGCTGCTGGCCGAGGCGGCACCGAGGCTCAAGCAGGTGGTTCGCTCGAGCGACACCGTCGCCCGCTTCGGGGGCGATGAGTTCGGGATCCTGCTCGAGGAGATCTCCGGCGAGCAGGACGCGACCGAGATGGCGCAACGGATCGCAAGCGTCTTCACGCGTCCGTTCGTGCTCAACGGGAGTGAGCACTTCGTCACGACCAGCATCGGGATCGCGCTCGCCGAGGGCGGCGAGCTCCCCGACGATCTGATCCGCGACGCCGATGCGGCAATGAACCGCGCCAAGGAACGAGGCCGCGCGCGGTACGAGCTGTTCGACGTCGGGCTCCGCGGGCGCGCGATGTCGCGACTGCGGGTCGAGAACGACCTCCGGCGGGCGCTCGACCGCGACGAGCTGACGCTCGACTACCAGCCGGTTGTGTCGCTGCGCGACCACTCGATCGTCAGCGTCGAGGCGCTGATCCGCTGGGAGCACCCCGTCCGCGGGCGTGTCTCCCCGGCCGATTTCATCCCGGTCGCCGAGGAGAACGGGCTGATCGAGCCGATCGGACGTTGGGTGCTCGACCACGCCTGCCGCCAAGCGGCGCGGTGGTACGAGGCGCGTCCCGACGCGCCGCCGATCTCGATGTCCGTGAACCTGTCCGCCGTCCAGGTCTCAAACCACGGACTGGCGAGCACGGTCGCCGACTCGCTCCGAGCCACCGGGCTTGACCCCACCTGCCTGTCGCTGGAGATCACCGAGAGCGTGCTGCTCGAGGACGCCGACGGACGGGCCGACGTCCTGCGGGCGCTGAAGGACATCGGAGTGCGACTGGTGCTCGACGATTTCGGCACCGGCTACTCGTCGCTGTCATACCTGACGCGGCTCCCGCTCGACGCGCTGAAGGTCGACCGCTCGTTCGTCGACGGCCTCGGGACCGAGCCGCGCGATACAGCCGTCACGGAGGCGATCGTCGCGATGTCGCATGCGCTGTCGCTCGAAGTCGTCGGTGAGGGTGCCGAGACCGAGCTGCAGATCGCCGAACTGACTCGGCTCGGCTGCGACCTCGTGCAGGGCTTTCACTTCTCGCGGCCGGTCCCGGCAAGCGAGATCACGCGGATGCTCGAGGACGGCCCGGCGTGGCTCTCGCCGTCCCTCTCGCTCTGAGCCGCCTGGGCTACTGGTAGGCGGACGTCCCGGCCTGCATTGGCGATACGGTCGTCGTCCCGCACGCGACCGCACCGCCTGGGATCGACACGTGCAGCGTCCCCGTGTCGTTGGGGGGGATCACCTGCAGTCCGTAGGCGGTGACGCAGCCGGAGCTCGAGCCACCTCCGTGGCTGGTACCGAGTCTGAACGAAGTCGTCTGACCAGGGGCGAGGACCAGCTCCGTGAGCGTCGTGTTGCCGAAGAAGTCGGTGGTCGTGTGCGACGGGGTCGTCGGCAGTGGCGCGCCCGAGCGGCTCAGGAACTCAATCCCCGGGTAGCCGACCGTGTTGCAGCTGGTCGACTGCGTGTTCTTGAGCGCGAACCCGAGCTCCCCGTGGCCGGTCGCGCCCTGGCCGCCGAGGAATGTCAGCTCCATGTCGGCGGCGCGGCAGATGGGCGGGCCTGCACTGGTGGACGCCGTCGTGGTCACCGAGGCCGCGGTCGAAGTCGTGGTCGTGGCCGACGAGCTCTGGGTCGTCGAGGTCTGGCTGGCCTCAGTGGTCGACCGGCTGGAGGCGGCTCGGGAGCTCGACGTCGGACTCGAGCCGCCGCACGCCGCCAGCGCGGTCGCGGCGGCGATCGTGAGCACGGCAGAGCTGATGATGTTGGTGCGCATCTGACTCATTTTCGGGGATCGGGCGCCAACCTCCTCCCCTCAGCGTGCCACCATCCACCCGATGAGCACCGGCACGCAACCGAAATCAGTCGAAAATCGCCTGCGTAGACGCGTTGAGCGGTTCGACCCGTTTCTGGCGCCACAGCTGGTCGCGGCGGCCACGGTCGTGCTCGACTTCGCGATGCCCGACCGGCTCGGGATCATCAAACCGGCATGGGTGGTGCCGGGTGCCGAGGCGCTGGTCCTGCTGGCCCTGATCGCCTCCTCACCGCACCCCCGGATGCGCCACTCGCCATTGCGGCGCCGGGTCTCGATCGCGTTGATCGCACTCGTCACGCTCGGCAATTGCGTCTCGCTGGTGCTCCTGGTCCACTACCTGCTCCACGGCGGCAGGGCAGACGGGCGTGAACTGATCGGATCGGGAATCCTTTTGTGGTGTAGCAACGTACTTCTGTTCTCGCTCTGGTTCTGGCAGCTCGACCGGGGCGGTCCCGTTGCCCGCGCGACCGGCCGGGAGCGGCTGCCCGACTTCCTGTTCGTGCAGATGACCGCGCCCAAGTACGCGCCTGAGGAGTGGCGGCCCGGGATGGTCGACTACCTGTACACATCGTTCACCAACGCGACCGCGTTCAGCCCGACCGACACGATGCCGCTGACCGCAGCGGCCAAGTGGCTGATGAGCATCCAGGCGCTGACGGCGCTGCTGACGATCGGGCTAGTGGTGGCGCGCGCGGTCAACATCCTCAGCTGACGTGGCGCCCCCGCCCGGCACCCAGCACCCGCGTCGCCGAAGGCAGCTCGACTGGGAGCTGATCGTGTGCGGCGTCAGCGGGCACAAGATCGTCGGTCGCGACGCGTCGGCGGTGCGTGAGCGGGATGCGCTGCTCGCCCGCGAGGAGGGCGACACGCGGTTTTACCGCTGCCTGCGTTGCGACTGCTGGCTGGCGCTGCCGATACCGACCGAAGCGGCTCGCGAGCACCCGCCGGAGCGAGACGAGATCGAACTACCGCTGCGTGGCCGGCCGCTGCACGACCGGATCGTGCTGCGGTTGATCGCGATCGACCGCGCGGTCCACTTCCTCGTGCTGGGCCTGCTGGGCGTCGCGGTGCTGCTGTTCGCGTCTGACCGGGCGAGCCTGAAGGCAGCCTACTATCGCATCCTGGCGGCGATCCAGGGCGGCGTCGCCGGGGGTCCCGTGCAGACCAGCGGCCACGTCGGGATCCTGCACGAACTCGACAAGGTGTTCACGTTCAGCGCCGGCACGCTGCATCTGGTCGCAATCGCGTTGCTCGCGTATGCCGCGCTCGAAGGCGTCGAAGCGATCGGCCTGTGGCTGGGCAAGCGGTGGGCCGAGTACCTGACGTTCGTCTCGACCTCGGTTCTGCTCCCGTTCGAGGTCTATGAGATAGCGTCGCGGCCGACCGTGCTGAAGGTGATCGGCTTTCTGATCAACCTGGCGGTGGTCGTCTGGTTGCTGCTCCGAAAGCGGCTCTTTGGCCTCCGCGGCGGGGGTGCGGCCGACGAGCGTGACCGCGCTCGTGACAGCGGCTGGGAGGCTATCGAGCGAGGTACGTTATGGAACCTCGACAGCCACCCGGTCAGCGGATGAGCGCGCCGGCCGCGCAGAACGCGGTCGAGCACGAACTGCTGAGCGTCGGGGCTTCGCTGTGGGAGGCGTTCCCCTCCAACTCCCGTCACCCGATGCGGGCGCTCGACGCCCGGGCGATGGAGCTTGCGTCCAGTGACCGCGAGCTGCGCGCAGCGCTGTTCAGGTTCGTCGACGTGGTTCCGGCGTGCCGCTCGCTCGACGACCTCGCCCGTCACCTGAGGGGCTTCATGCAGGAGGTGCCCGAGGCGCCGCCGCCGATCTCCGCGGCGATGAAGATCTCGAACACGAAGGCCGGTCGCGCGGCGCTGGGTGCTGCCGCGGCGGGCGGTGTGCGCCACCTGGCGCACCGGTTCATCGTCGGCGAGTCGCCGCAGGCGGCGCTCGGGACGCTGCGCTCGCTGTGGGAGCACGGGGTCGCGAGCTCCGTCGACCTGCTCGGCGAGGCGACCGTCACGGAGGCCGAGGCCGACCGCTACGCGGACCGCTGCGCGGAGGCGATCGAGCAGCTGGCCCCGGCGACCGCCCGGTGGCCGGCACGCGAGGTCCTCGAGGCCGACGGGATCGGAGGGTTGCCGCGCGCGAACGTGTGCGTGAAGGTGTCGGCGCTGACGCCGCTGCTGCGCCCCGACGCGCCGACGCTCGGGCAGCGCGACGCCGCCGGCCGCCTGCGTCCGCTGCTGCGCCGCGCGAAGGCGGCCGGGGCGCACCTGCACATCGATATGGAGTCGCTCGACTCCCGCGAGGCGGTGCTCGAGCTGGTGCTGGCGCTGCTGGACGAGGAAGAGTTCGCCGACGGACCGTCGGCCGGCCTGGTGCTGCAGGCGTACCTGCGCGACTCGCCTGACCAGGCCGCGCAGGTGATCGAGTGGGCGCAGCGGACCACGCGCGAGCCCCCGGTGACGGTGCGGCTCGTGAAGGGCGCATACTGGGACCACGAGCTCGTGCAGGCGCGCCAGCACGGCTGGCCGGTACCCGTGTTCGAGGACAAGCGCGAGTGCGACCGTAACTTCGAGTCGCTGACGCGGGAGCTGCTTACGGCGTGGCCGTCGCTGCGGCTCGCCGTCGCTTCCCACAACCTGCGCTCGGTGGCGCATGCGATCGCGTTCAACCGGGTTTCTGGCGGCGAGGACCGCAATCTCGAGTTGCAGGTCCTGCGGGGCCTCGGCGACGAGCTCCAGCACGCGCTTGCGGCGCGGGGGTTCCGGGTCAGGACCTACTGCCCGGTTGGAGACCTGGTCGCCGGGATGGCGTACCTCGTGCGCCGGCTGCTCGAGAACACGTCGAACGAGTCGTTCCTCAGCGAGCAGGCTCGCGGGACGCCGCTCGACGTGCTGCTCGCCGCGCCATAGAGGCGCCTTACTAACGTCTGTTCTCGATGCTGCAACCGTTCGCAAATGAGCCGAGCCTCGAGCTGCGCCGCTCCACCGTCCGCTCACAGCTGTCGGATGCCCTGGCGGCGGTCGACGGAGCGCTGCCGCTCGACGTCCCGGTCCGGATTGGGCCAGACGCGCGCGCCGGAACCGAGCTTCTGTCGACTGACCCGGGGGCGCCTGACCGGGTGGTGGCGCGTGCCGCGTCCGCTCGCCCCGACGAGATCGAGGCGGCGGTCGCCGAGGCCCCCCGAGGGCTGCGCGAGTGGCGGAGGTCAAGCGCTGCGGACCGGGCAGCGGTCCTCGTCGCGGCCGCAGCCTGGATGCGCGAGCGGCGGCTCGAGCTGACCGCGCTCGAGGTGCGCGAGTGCGCCAAGCCGTGGCTCGAGGCCGACGCCGATGTGTGCGAGGCGATCGATTTCCTCGAGTACTACGCGCGCGCTGCGATCGAGCTCGGTCACGGGCGCCAGCTGCTGCAGGTCCCGGGCGAGCGCAACGAGCTCAGCTACACGCCGCGAGGGGTCGTCGCCGTGATCTCGCCCTGGAACTTCCCGCTCGCGATCCCGTGCGGGATGACCTCGGCGGCGCTCGTGACCGGCAACGCCGTGGTGCTCAAACCCGCCGAGCAGTCGCCGGCGATGGCCGCGCGACTCGTCGAGGCGCTGCGCGCCGGTGGCGTCCCGCCGGCGGCGCTATCGCTGCTCCCGGGCGAGGGGGACGTCGGCGCGGCGCTCGTGCGCCACCCTGACGTCGCCGCGATCGCGTTCACCGGTTCGCTCCCGGTCGGCAGGGAGATCGTGCGCAGCGCGGCCGAGACCGGCGAGCGTCACTTCAAGCAGGTCGTCGCCGAGCTCGGCGGCAAGAACTGCGTGATCGTCGACTCAGACGCCGATCTCGACGAGGCGGTGCCCGGGATCGTCGGCTCGGCGTTCGCGTTCGCCGGCCAGAAGTGCTCGGCCGCCTCGCGCGTCCTGGTCCACGAGGCGATCGCCGATCAGCTGCTCAAGCGCCTGGCGGGCGCGGTCCGCGTGCTGGTCATCGGTCAGGCGGAGACGCTCGGAATCGATGTTCCGCCGGTGATCGAGCAGGACGCGCAGGAGCGTGTCCGGCGCTATGCCGATTTGGCCGCCCAGCAGGGGACTATCGTCGCAGTGGCGGACCCCCCTGACGGCGCCGGATGGTTCTGTCCGGGGACCGTCGCGGCCGACCTCCCCCACGGCTCGCCGGTGCTGGAGGAGGAGATCTTCGGCCCGCTGCTGGCCGTACAGCGGGTTCGGGACGTCGATCACGCCTGTGACGTCGTCGACGGGCTCGCGTTCGCGCTCACCGGTGGATTGTTCACGCGCGATCCGAACACGGTGCGCCGGGTCCGCGAACGCACCCCGGTCGGAAACCTGTACGTCAACCGCGGAATCACCGGAGCGATGGTCGGGCGCCAGCCGTTTGGGGGCAACCGGCTGTCGGGCACCGGGATGAAGGCCGGCGGGCCCGATTACCTGCTGCAGTTCGTCGAGCAGCGCACCGTGAGCGAGAACACGATGCGCCACGGGCTGGTTGTCTGACAGCACACGGGCGCTCTTGATTTATCCGTCCAGCGGGTCATCATGGGCGCCAGGATGGTGGCTTGGATTCAGGTCGCGTGGAGGGTGGCGTTCGCGATCGGCTTCTGCGTGCTGATCTTCGTCAGCGCGTTCGCCCGCGCGCCGCGCCGGGCGCTGCCGAGCTGGGAGCTGCGACGTCTGATCGTGTGCGCGCTGACCCTGTATTGCGTCGGCGCCTACACGTCGGTCACGCGGCACAAGCTGCTGGCGGGGTTCGTGCTCGGCTCGGGGATCCTCGTCTCGGCGCTGGCGGCATGGCTGTCGCGTGGTCGCGACCAGGAGGACCCGCCGCCTGACGGCGACGAGCCGATCGACGAGCAGCCGCCGCCCGAACCCGATGGCGTCCCGCGGTTTGACTGGGCGGCGTTTGAGCGCGACTTCCGCGCCTACGAACGCCGCCGGTCACCGGTGCAGGCCGAGCGCTAGCCGGTCACCGGTGCAGGCCGAGCGCCAGCCGGTCACCGGTTCAGGCCGAGCGCCAGCCGGTCACCCGTTCAGGCCGAGCGCCAGCGCGTGCAGGCGCGTCTCGCCCGACAGCTCGGGGTGAAACGCGACCGCTGAGATGTTGCCGTGGCGCACGGCGACCGGGTGGCCATCTACGTGTGCCAGCACCTCGACCTCGGGGCCGTGCTCCTCGACCCAGGGGGCGCGGATGAACACGGCGTGGACGGGTCCATCATCGATGCCCTCGACATCGAGGTCGGCTTCGAACGAGTACAGCTGGCGGCCGAAGGCATTGCGCCGGGCGCGGATATCTAGCAGGTCGAGGTGGGCGCGATCGAGCATGATCATGCCCGCGCAGGTCCCGAGCACCGGCGTACCGGCCCGGACGAGATCGCGCAGCGGCTGCGCGAGGCGCTCGCGCTCGATCCCGAGTGTCATCACCGTCGACTCGCCGCCGGGGATCACGAGCCCATCTAGGTGTTCGAGATCGGCCGGGACGCGCACCTCGCGCGAGCCCGCACCGAGGCGCGCCAGCAGCTTGGAGTGGGCCTCGAAGTCGCCCTGCAGGGCTAGCACCCCGACCAGCGGCGGCCGCCCGGCCGCGTTGGAGTCGGTCACCGCTACCAGCCGCGCGGGGCCAGCAGCTGCTCGGATTCGAGCTTCGAGCTCTCGACGCTGACCATCGGCTGCCCGAGGCCCGTCGATGCGGCCGCGACCCGTGCCGCATCGCGATAGTTAGTCGTCGCGTCGACGATTGCGCGGGCGCGCCGATCGGGGTCTTCGGATTTGAAGATCCCGGAGCCGACGAACACACCCTCGGCACCGAGCTGCATCACGAGCGAGGCATCCGCCGGAGTCGCGATCCCGCCAGCGCAGAACAGCACGACTCCAAGCTTGCCCTCGGCTGCGACGCGACGGACGAGCTCGAGTGGGGCGCCGAGCTCCTTTGCGGCGGTCGGCAACTCGGCCGGCTCGAGCACGCCCAGGCGCTTGATCTCGCCCTGGATCATCCGCAGGTGACGGACGGCCTCGACGATGTCGCCGGTGCCGGCTTCGCCCTTGGAGCGGATCATCGCAGCGCCCTCGCCAATCCGGCGCAGCGCCTCGCCGAGATTGGTGGCGCCACACACGAACGGCACCCCGAACTGCCACTTATCGATGTGGTTGGCCTCATCGGCGGGCGTCAACACCTCGGATTCGTCGATGTAGTCAACCTCGAGCGCCTCCAGCACCTGCGCCTCGGCGAAGTGACCGATCCGCGCCTTCGCCATCACCGGGACCGTGACCGCCTCCTGGATGCCCTGGATCATCTCCGGGTCGGACATCCGCGCAACGCCGCCGTCACGGCGGATGTCGGCGGGGACGCGCTCGAGCGCCATCACCGCTGCGGCGCCGGCCTGCTCGGCGATTTTCGCCTGCTCCGGCGTCACGACGTCCATGATCACGCCGCCCTTGAGCATCTCCGCCAGACCGGCCTTGACCGCGAACGTGGCCTCCTGGCGCGAGGGGTTGCCGTTGTCGCCCATCGGTGTCGAGTTTAGCCGGGCGGTAGGTTCTCCGGTGATGAGCGTCGATGGCGTGTTTGTACGCGATGGCGAGCGATATACGGCCACTGAGCTCGCTCGCGGGCCGTGGGACCCGCGCGCCCTGCACGGCGGCGCTCCGGCGGCGCTGCTGGTCAATGCGTTCGAACGCTGCTCGCCGCAGCCCGAGCTGCGTTTGGCACGGATCACATTCGAGTTCGTGCGCCCGGTGCCGCTCGGCAGCCTATCCGTCACGGCGCGCGTGACGCGGCCGGGCCGTCGCGTGATGTTGCTCGAGGGATCGATCTGCGATCAGCACGGGACCGAGGTCACCCGCGCGCGGGCGCTCCGAGTCCGCCCCAGCGAGCTGGGCCAACCACCGGCGGCACCGCCGCCGTTCGCAGGCCCCGAGCGTGGGCGCCCGAGCGACTTCCCAAACGCGGACCTTACGATGTTCCCCAACGACGGTGTCGAGATCCGGTTCGTCGAGGGCGCCTTCCGCCGCCCGGGGCCATCGACGGCGTGGTTTCGCATGCGTCATCCGCTAATCGCCGGAGAAGTGCCGAGCCCGTTCGAGCTGGCGGCGGCAGCCGGCGATTTCGGCAACGGGATCGCGACCGTCCTGTCCTGGGAGGAGCACATGTTCATCAACCCTGACCTGACGCTGTACCTCGAGCGCGAGCCGCGTGGCGAGTGGGTCGCGCTGCAGTCGGAGATGCGCGTCGGGATCGGCAGTGTTGCCGTCGCCGAGAGCATTCTCTGGGATCGGGAAGGCCGAATCGGCCGCGCGACGCAGGCGCTGGTGGTCGGCCGGCGCTGACCTATTTCAGCCGGAAGGCCTTGATCCGGACGTCGTACTGCTGCGCGTCGCGCGCGTAGACCCCGTAGGCGAGCGCCTGGATCAGCGACAGCAGCGCCGTATGCGAGCGCACGAACGCCGGCGTGTTCGACGAGTAGTAGAGCCTGATCCGGGCCAGGCGCGCGACCTCCGACAGGGTCGCGTCGGTGATCGCCAGCGTCGGCGCCTTGCGGTGGCGTGCGAGCTTCATCGTACGCGTGATCAGGGGGTGCGGCCGTCCGGCCGAGAGTCCGACGACCAGCGTTGAATCGTCGATCCGGCTCAGGCGCCCGAGCGCCTCCTGGGACGGACTGGCGACGATCTCGGCCCGCAGATCCAGCAGCATCAGCAGGTGGCGTAGGTAGCTGGCAAAGAACGCCATCTGGTCGGTTCCCGCGATCAGCACCCTGTCGGCGGACACGATCGCGTCGATCGCAGCCTCGACGTTGGCGCGCGACAGCTTGTGCGCGGTGTCCTCGACGTTGACGTGGTCAGCGGCCAGTGCCGCCTCGAACTCGGTGTGGTCAAGCGAGAACAGCGGCGCCGCCGAGGCGAGCGTCTCCGTCGCACCGGCCGGGCGCCGACGGTACTCGTCACGGGCAGCCTGCTGGAGCTCGGGGAAGCCCTCGAAGCCGAGTGCCTGCGAGAAGCGTACGACGGTGCTCGAGGACGTGTTCGCCCGCCGCGCAAGTTCCTCCGCGGTCTGGAAGGCGGCTTCGTCGAGGTGGTCGACGATGTACTGGGCGACGTCCTTCTGAGAGCGCGAGAAGTCGTCGAACCGGGCCCGGATGTAGGCCGACAGGGCCTGGTGCCCGTGTGCGGGCGCGGGGCTGGCGATCGGAGCGGAGGGCTGCTTCATCGGCAGCCGTCTGATTCGACACCGGCTGCCGTCGTTCCTTCAGCCCGCGCAGCGGAACGTCAGCCGATCCGCCTCGGGCGCGTCCCCGTGACCTACTGCTGGCGCTCGCGGAGACGGCGCATGCGCTCCTGATTCTGCCTGCGCTCGGCCAGCACCTGGGCGACCGCGTAGGCGATCAGGACGTTCGCGATCACGCCGATCCCGATGAACGTCAGTCCCAGCGCAAGCGTCTGTCCGCCGGCGCTCGCCTTGTCGCCGAGCCCGAGGATGTCCCCGAAGCCGAGGATGATCGTCGCGAGCGTCATGCGTTCACAAGCATAACTTTGATCGCGGTGGTGACGAGCCGCCACTCGTCAGCGAGCGCGCCGCACGGTAGCTTGCTCGGGGCCGGCCCGGTAGCTCAGTGGTCAGAGCAGCGGACTCATAATCCGTCGCGCGCAGGTTCGAGTCCTGCCCGGGCCATTGCGAAAGGCCAGCTAATTGGGGACTTTGCCTCCTGGGCGTTTGCGACCCGAGCCAGAGTATGTCGCCAATATGTCCCGGAGCATCGAGCGTTGCCGACGCTCGTCCGCTTGTGACCGGAGTGCGACTGCGATCGTCCTCAGCGACGCCATCTCAGATGCCGCGGGCAGCGCCTACCGCTGGGGGTGGCGGTCAGCTGACGCCGACGGCCGCCAGCGCATCGCGGCGGGTCTCGTGCATCGGCAGCTGGCGGTCGAGGGCTGTCAGCTCGAACGCGCGTCGCGCCGATCCCATCGGGCAGGCAATCGCGAGCTGGCGCCCGGCGTGGTCTAGACGGCGGAAGGCATTTAGCAGCAGCGCGATACCTGAGGAGTCGACCAAGGAGACGGCCTCGAGATCGATGACGACCGCTCGCACGGTGGAGCGCACTGCGGCATTGAGCTCGGGGGCAAGCTTGATGCACAGAGCGAGATCGAGCTCGCCGCTAACCGTGACGACCGCGACGTCGTCGCAGATCGCTGTTCGCGGCCGACTCGGCTCCTCGCGCATGATCTGACGCTACCCTCGATGACAGCCGGCTAGCCGTGCGGCACCAGGACGCCACGGCCTGTCGTGTCAGTCGTGAGGCGCGACCACCAGTAGCGTTGCGTCGTCGCGCAGCGGTTCACTGGAGGCGTCTATCACCGCGTCCTGCAAGCCGCGTACGGTCATTGCGGCCGACCGGGTACCCAGCTCGGCCAAGACCGCACGCATGCCCGTCTCGCCGATACGTCCGCCGTCTGTGGTGCGGCGCTCGCTGACCCCATCGGAGTACAGCAAGAGGCGGTCCCCGGGCCCTACGTCAGCGCTGAGGACCGGGAACACGCGCTCGGCGAAGCGGATGCCCAGCGGATACGTGCGCTCCCCGTCGAGCTCTTCGATCCGCCCGTCGGCGCGCAGGACGAGCGGCGTGGGATGACCGCAGTTGATCCAGCGCAGCCGATATCTATGGGGGTCCCAGGATCCCAGCACCGCGGTCAGGTACAGCGGCATATTGAGCGTCAGGATCGCCTCGTCGACCAGCAGCGCGGCTTCCTGCAGACCGGCGCCGGCACGACGAGCGGCGCGCAGCGCCCCGATCGCCAATGAAGAAAGCGCCGCGGCCGGGTTGCCCTTTCCGGTCGCGTCAGCGACGACCAGCCACAAACCATCCGCGTTGGCGGCGTAATCAAAGAAGTCGCCACCGACGTCATAACCCGGCAGCACGCCCGCGGCGACGTCGGCCCGGTCGACACGGGCCAGGCGCGGCGGCAACAGGTTCTGCTGGATCTCGGCAGCGGGCTGCGTGTCCTTGCGCCGACGGACGGCATGCATCGCGTCGGTGTAACCGGACGCCAACTCCAGCGCCAATGCCGCGTGGCCCGCAAATGGCTCCAAATCAACCGCCGGCCGGTCGCGAGCCAGCAGAAAGCCCATCACGCGATCGCGAACCACCATCGGCCACAGCGTGCTCGGTCCGACGCAATCGATCACGAGCCCCCGCAGCTGCGGCAAAGCCTCGGGAATGATCTCCGGGCCGACACCGACCGGCGCACGGATCCGCTCGGGAAAGCGCTCCACATCACCGGCCAAACGCAGAGCGAGCGACCCATCTAGATCCAGCACATACGCCGCTACCGGACAGCGCGCCTGCGCCGACGCGGCTTCGACGACCCGTTCGGGCACCAGATGCGGCACCGACGCACCCAGCAGCTCACCTGCCTCGGGCTGACCACTCACCATCGTCGCTAGCAACATACGCCTGATACGCCGCAAATCACTCAACCCACCCACTGGGTTGCCTGGCGGATGCCTGCCTGCCTGGGCCTGAGCGGTCCCTCGGCCCGGATGGTTCTCATAGTTTGTCGTGGAACGCGGCGTCAACCGCCGCCCCGGCTATCCCGTGGCGTCCTCACACACGAGAGTGCATCTCGCGGGCGAGTGCTTTGGAATCTGCCGGCGCGTGACGACTCCTCATGGCATCGACACGAGGCGCCCAACCGGGCCGCTGCGTTTGTCTTCGGAACATGGTGGGCGTAGATCATCGTGGCCTCAATGTCCGCGTGACCCATATACGCCTGCACGTCGGTCAGCGGCCACGCCTCGACCGCGAGCGTCCCGAACGTGTGCCGCAGATCATGCAAGACCATCGGGTCTGAGCCGGCGCGCTTCTCCCCATGCCCGCCTTCTCGAGCGCCACATGGAACCGCTCGCGCAGGCGGTCGTGCTGACCGGCTCGCCGCGCTGCGTGCAGAACACAAGGTCTCCGGGGCCGTGAACATCGCGTGGCGGCCCAGCCCGTCCAGCGCCAGATCGGCGGACGCCCGCGCGTCGGCCGCGTCAACAAAGCGCAACACCGCAACTTAACCCCGGTCGAAGATGTTGATGCCCGTTGGGGCCAGCCCAGAGGGTTCGGCCGCCGCTTCGGCGGGCCCTCCATTCACCAAGCGAGCACAGGTTCAAACAAGCATGGACGCCGACGAACAGCGCGAGTACCTCCGCCAGCAGCTAATGGATGCGTGCACACCGCTGGTCCGAAAGGCGGCCATGACCCTCGAGCTCGACACAGCCGACGTGGATGTCTGTACCGCCGTCATGGACCTGTGCATGGGCGTATTCAACGCCGGCATGCGGGCCGGGTGCGCGCAGATTCTCGCCCAGCTCGCCGAGCAAGGCGTCGACTTCAAGTTCAACATGGACTCATATCTGCTGACTGACGACGCCGACTAAAGTCGTGGGTTCATCGCCCGCGCACATGTGCTTATTGGGCGTTCTGATGTTTGGAATTGGCTGCCGAAGCTACCGGGCGCGCGATTACAGGCTTGGGTCACCCGAACCTGGCGAGCGTGGGGTGCTCGGGTTGAGTGCCGCGACGAGCCCGGATTGGTCCTCCGCGCTCACGATCAGCCGACGCATCCGGGCCCGAAGCCGACCCAGGCGCACCCACTTCGACCGATCCAACGTGATCTCGACCAGTCCGGTACCGGCGCCATTGACAAGAGCGGTGCCTCGCCAGTAGTTGACCCCGCGGAGAACGCTGATTCTGAAAGGACCACTCAGTTCGCTGAGGCTGTTC
>JBKQJQ010000561.1:0-8143 GCA_052147875.1 Solirubrobacteraceae bacterium
TGGACGAGCTCCGGGCGGTGCGCGATCAGGAGCACCGTCCGCCCGGCCTGCAGCCGGTGCACGGCGGCTGCCACGAGCGCAACGCTGGCGGGGTCCAGATCGGCGGTCGGTTCGTCGAGAATCACGAGCGGGGCGTCGCGCAGAAACGCCCGCGCAAGCCCGATCCGCCGGCGCTCGCCCGGCGACAATGCACGGCCGCCGCCTCCGATCAGCGTCGCGTAGCCGTCCGGCAGCGCGCTGATGAACTGATCGGCGCCCGCTCGTGAGGCCGCGTCACGCACCATCTCGGCGGTGGCGCTCGGATCTGCGAGCCGGATGTTGTCGGCGACCGTCGCGCGCAGCAGCGCCGGGTGCTGCGGCACCCAGGCGATCTGCCGCCGCCAGGCGTCGACCTGACAGGCGGCGAGATCGAAACCGCCGACGGTCACCGTGCCCGCGGTCGGCGCTAGGAGGCCGAGCAGCAAGCCGGCGACGGTGCTCTTGCCCGCACCGCTCTCGCCGACCAGCGCCACGGCCTCGCCGGGAGCGAGCTGCAGCTCGAGCCCGTCGAGCACCCGGACGGCACGCCCCGGATAGGAGAACGACACGTGCTCGAGCGCGACCGTCGCGCGCGCCGGGCTCGGCGCCAGGCGCGGGCCGCCGCCAACCGCGGCGGCGGGCGCGTCGAGCAGCGCGAACATCCGCTCGGCGACCGCAAGTCCGTCGGCGCTCGCGTGGTACTCGGCGCCGAGCCGCCGAAAAGGAAGGTAGAGCTCCGGCGCCAGCACGATCACAGTTAGGCCGGCCTGGAGCCCGAGGCTGCCGTCGACGAGCTGGATCCCGGCGGTCACGGCGACGAGCGCGACCCCGAGCGTCGCCGCCAGTTCGAGCACGGACCCGGACAGGAAGCTGACCCGCAGGGTTTCCATCGTCGCCTTGCGGTAGCGCTCGCTGACCTCGGCGATCGAGGTCAGCTGCGACTCTGCACGGCCGAACGCCCGCAGCGTTGGCAGCCCGCGCACGATGTCGAGGAAGTGGGTCGAAAGCTGGCGCAGCGCCTGCCAGCGCTCGTTGGTCCGCTGCTCCGTGTAGCGTCCGATCAGCCACATGAAGACGGGCACGAGCGGCAGCGTCAGCGCCATGATCAACGCCGCCTCGAGGTCCACGAACGCGACCCAGGCGATCACCATCAGCGGCACGACGGAGGCCAGCACGGCCTGCGGCAGGTAGCGGGCGAAGTAGCCCTCGAGGCCCTCGATCCCCTGTACGGCGGCGGCCGCGATCTCACCGCTGTTGCCGCCGTCAACGGCCAGCGGCTGCGTCCGCAGGCGACGCTCGACGAGTGCCATGCGCAGCTCGGACAGCACGTTCCACGCCGCGCGGCGGCCCGCGATCTCCATCCCCCACGCGAAACCGCCTCGGAGCCCGAAGGCGATCAGCAGCAGCACGAACTCCGGCCACAGGTCGCTCACGCTGGTCCCGTGGAACGCCCGCGCGACAATCAGTGCCAGGACGCTCGCCTGCATCAGGACGGCGACCGCCGTGCCGATCCCGAGCACCGTGTCGAGCCCCAGCAGCGGGCGCACGGCCTTTGTGCGGCGAACCAGACGCGGATCGAGGGCGCGCATCGAGCTCAGCTGGAGACAGGCGCGCGGCTGGTATCGGCGGGCGTCTCGGCTGGCGGCGGCGCGCTCAGGCGGCCGCGGAAGACGTGAAACGACCACCCCTGGTAGAGCAGGATCACCGGGAAGAAGAGCACCGCGGCGACCGTCATCACGACCAGCGAGTAGTGGCCCGAGGCCGCGTTGTTGACGGTCAGGTTGTAGGCGACGTTGGTGCTCGAGACCATCACGTTCGGATACAGCGAGATGAACATCTGGCCGATCGCGGCGGCGATTCCGAACCCGGAGGCGAGAAACGCCCAGCCGTCGTTTTCGGTGCTCGACAGCAGCGTGGCGAAGATCACGGCGAGCAAACCGAAGATCTGCGTCGGCTCTGGAACCGTGCCGCCGCCGATCACGACCAGCGTCCAGACCACCCAGGCGAGGTTCACGACGATCGCCAACAGCCCGATCGAGCGGGCGGCGGCGCGCGCCCGCTCTCTGAGCTCGCCGTCAGTCCGCAGCCCGAGGAGCGTCGCGCCGTGCAGAAGGCAGAGCACGAGCAGGGTCACGCCGGTCATCAAGCCGTAGCCCGTCAGCAGATCGAAGAAGTTGCCGGTGAAGTTGTGTTGCTGGTTGATCGGCAGCCCGGTCAGCAGATCGCCGAGACCGACCCCGATCAACAGCGGAATCAGCACGCTCCCGATCGTCAGCGCCCACGACCACCCGGTGCGCCAGCGCCGGCTCTCGCGTTTACCCCGGTACTCGAACGACACCCCGCGCGCGAACAGTCCCAGCAGCACCAGCACCAGCGCTAGGTAGAGCGCCGAGAACATCGTTGCGTACCAGCCGGGGAAGGCCGCGAACATCGCCGCGCCGGCGACGATCAACCACACCTCGTTGCCATCCCACCAGGGGCCGATCGTGTTGATCGCGACGCGGCGTTCGTCCGCTGTCCGGCCGAGGAACGAGTGCAGGGCGCCGACCCCGAAGTCGAACCCCTCGAGCACGAAGAACCCGACCCACAGAACGGCGATGATGACAAACCAGATCGTGTGAAGCTGCATTAGGTCAGTAGGTGAGTGCGGGGACAGAACCTCCGGGCGGCCCGCTTGGCTCGGCCGCCTCGGCGTCGGCTTGGGCGAGGCCGTGGCGCGAGTAGCGCAGCATCAGGACGAGGTCGGCCGCGCCGAGCACGATGTAGGCCAGCACGAACGCGATCAGGCTGATCCAGATCTCGGTGGCGCTGACCGACGGCGAGTTGGCGTTGATCGTCTTCTGCAGGCCCTGGACGATCCACGGCTGGCGTCCCGACTCCGTCAGCAACCAGCCGGCAGTGTTCATCAGAAACGGCGTCACGACCGCCCAGATCGACAGCCACAGAAACAGCTTCGAGCTGCGCAGCTTGTCCTTGTACAGCAACCAGCCGCCCCACAGGGCTAACAGCAGCACGAGCGTCGCGAGGTAGGCCATCACCCGCATCGCCCAGTACTGGATGAACACGTCGGGAACGTAGTTGCCGGGCCCGTACTTCTTCTCGTACTGCGATTGGAGCTCGTTCAGCCCGGTCACCGCGCCGTCCCAGGTCCCGGTCGCCAGCACCGACAGGAGGTGCGGGATCGGGATGATTTCGGTCGGCGTCTCGTCGTTGGCCCCGCCGCCGATTTGGACCGCCGAGAACGAGCACGGCTTGCAGTTGGTCCACTGCGCCTCGGCAGCAGCGATCTTCATCGGCTGGTAGTGCGCCTCGATCACGCCGAGTTGGTTGCCGACCGACAGCTGGATCACGATCGTCGGGATCAGCACGATCAACGCCACTTTCGCGGTGCGATGGAAGGAGTCGACATGCTGCCCCTTGCGCAGGTACCAGGCCGAGACGGCGAGCATCACCAGACAGCCGGTGACCAGCGATGCGAGGATCACGTGCGCGTAGCCCCAGACGAACGTCGGGTTGACGAACAGCGCCCAGACGTTGGTCAGCACCGCGTTACCGGACGAGTTGATCTTGTAGCCGACCGGATGCTGCATCCACGAGTTGGCGATCAGGATGAACATCGCCGACAGCATCGACCCGATCGCGACCGCCCAGATGCACCCCAGATGCACGCGCTTGGGCAACCGGTTCCAGCCGAACAACCACAGCCCGAGGAACGTCGACTCGAGAAAGAACGCGGCCAGCCCCTCCAGCGCTAGCGGCGCGCCGAACACGCCGCCGACGTACCGCGAGTACACAGACCAGTTCATCCCGAATTCGAACTCCTGGACCAGCCCGGTGACCACGCCGATCGCGACGTTGATCAGCAGCAGCGTCCCGAAGAACCGCGTCATCCGCTTGTAGTCGGGGTTGTCGGTCCGGTACCAGACGGTCTGCAGGACAGCGACCAGGAACGCCAGCCCGATCGTCACCGGCACGAACAAGAAGTGGTAGATGCTGGTGGTGGCGAACTGCCAGCGGGCCAGGTCGTTGACCATCTTCAGCGCTCGCTCACGATTCCGGGGAGCCGAGCCGCTCGAGCAGGTGGTCACCAACCCGGATTGCGTTCGCGATCGCCGTCAGCGCCGGATTGACTGCGCCGATGCTGGGAAAGAAGCTCGTGTCGACCACGTAAAGGTTGTCGAGCTCGTGGGCGCGGCAGTCCTCGTTGAGGACCGACGACGCCGGATCTGATCCGAACCGGCACGTCCCGGCCTGATGAGCGACGCCGGCGACCGGAATCTCGTTCTTGAGGTAGGCGTGATGGGGCAGCAGATGACCGTGGTGCATCCCCAGATCGGCGAGCATCTCCTTCAGCTGGTCGTAGAGGCGCTCCTTGGCCTCGTTGTTGCTGGCCGTGTAGCTGATCGTGACGTTGCCGTCACGCGCGAGCGTGACCCGGTTCTCGGGCATCGGCAGATCTTCGGTCGAAAGCCAGAAGTCCACCGCGTGGCGGGCCACTTCCTCCAGTGACCAGGTTGGGGCGAACCTCGTCTCGCCGGGCTTCTCGCCGCGGAACATCGGAGCCTGCGATTTGCCGACCATCTGGATGTTGCCAAGCGGAAACTCGAAATCCTCGTTGCCCTTGAGGTAGAAATCGTTGACCCCGAGGGTTTTCTGGAACACGGTCGGGTTCTCTTCGCGGGACAGCGCCAGGACCGCTTGGCTGTTGTGGAACATGTAGTTGCGACCAACCTGGTCAGAGCCGTTGGCCAGCCCGGACGGGTGCGTGTCGTTGCCCGAGGCCAACAGCAGCTTGGCGCTGTTCGCGGCCCCACACGACACGACCACGATCTGGCCCGCGAACGTCTCGCTGCCGTCGGCGTGAACGACGACCACGCCTGTGACGGCCGTGCCGGCGTCATTGGTCTCCAGCCGCACCGCCTGCGTACCGGTCATCAGCGTTACGTTGGAGTGCTCGAGTGCGGGCCTGACGCTGATCACCTCGGCGTCTGACTTTGCGTGCACCAGACAGGGGAATCCGTCGCAGTTCTGGCAGCGCACGCACTTACTGAACGGCATGTTGGGCTCGTCGAGGAGAATGCCGCAGGGCGCGTGGAAGGGGTGAAGCCCGGCCGCGGCGAGGTCGTCTGACAGTTGCTGGATGCGCGGCTCGTGCGAGACCGCCGGGAACGGGTACGGGGCGCTCGCCGGCGGCTCCGTCGGATCCTCTCCCCGCGCGCCGTGCACCTGGTAGAGCTGCTCGGCACGCGTGTAGTAGGGCTCCATCTGCTCGTAGGAGATCGGCCACGCGGGCGAGATACCGTCGTGGTGCTTCAGTTCGCCGAAGTCCTCCTTGCGCAGCCGGTACAGCGCGGCCCCGTACAGCTTCGTCGCGCCGCCGACGTAGTAGTGGACCTGGGGCTGGAACGGCGAGCCGTCCGCGTAGTACCAGGTGTCAGGCGACATGTAGCGGCCGTCGACGAACACGTCTTGCGCGAGCCAGTTCTGAGGCTCCCGGGTCAGCCAGTCGCCGCGCTCGAGCAGCAGGATACTGGCGCCCGACGGCGCCAGTTCATGGACCAGCGTGCCGCCGCCGGCGCCGCTGCCGATCACGATCACGTCGTACGAGTCGGTCATCCGCTCAGCTCCTCGAGTCGCTCGGAGACGATGATTCGGCCCGCCGCCTCGATCAGCGCGAGGTGCGAGAACGCCTGCGGGAAGTTGCCCAAGTGACGCCCGGTCGCAACGTCGAATTCCTCCGCGTACAGGCCAAGCGGCGATGCGACCTTGACCAGCCGCGCCATCAGGTCACGCGCGCGCTGCATCTCGCCGATGATCGCCAGCGCCGACACGAGCCAGAAGGAGCAGATCACGAACGTGCCCTCCTTGCCCGACAGGCCGTCGTCGGTCTCGTCGGTCCGATAGCGCAGCACGAAGCCGTTCTCGGTCAGCTCGTCGGCGATCGCCAGCACGCTCGCGCGCAGCCGCTCGTCGTTGCCGGGCAGGAAGCCGAACAGCGCCGCCAGCAGCGTCGACGCGTCGAGCGACTCGGTCGCGTAGTGCTGGGTCAGGACCCCGCGCTTGTCGACCCCGTGCTCGAGGATGTCGGCCTTGATCTCGTCGGCGGTCTTGCGCCAGCTGGTCTGCATGTCGACCTCGCCGCGGATCTCGGCCAGCTTCGCGGCCCGGTCCATCGCGACCCAGCACATCAGCTTCGACGACACGTAGTGCTGCGGCTTGCCGCGCGCCTCCCAGATTCCCTGGTCGGGTTTGCGCCAGACCGCAGACGCGCAGTCGGCCTGCGCCCTGATCAGCGGCCACAATCGGCGCGGCAAGCGCTGGCTGCGGCGGGTGTGGAGCAGGACCGAGTCCAGCGCGGCGCCGAAAACATCGTTCTGGCGCTGGTCGAAGGCTCCGTTGCCGACCCGCACCGGCCGCGCCCCCGCGTAACCGCTGAGATCCTCCAGCAGCTGCTCGGTCAGGTCACGACGGCCGTCGATCCCATACATGATCTGTAGTGCGCCGTCGTCGTTGCACTCGAGGTCGGCGATGAACTGCATGAACTCGTCGGCTTCCCAGTCGAGGTTGAGGAAGTGGAGCGCCTGCAGCGTGAACGTCGAGTCCCTGATCCAGGTGTAACGGTAGTCCCAGTTGCGTTCACCCCCGGGGCTTTCAGGCAGTGACGTGGTCAGGGCAGCGACCGTCGCCCCGGTCGGCATGTAGGTGAGCCCCTTGATCGTCAGGGCCGAGCGCTGGATCAGCGGGCGAAGCTCGTGGTCGGGGATCCGTGCCCCTCCGAGCCAGCTGCGCCAGAAACGGGCGGTCGCCTTCAGCTGCTCATCGGCCTCGGCGGCGGTCGCCGGCACGCGCGCGTTCTCGTCCCACGAGAGCGCGCAGTACAGCGACTCGCCCTCGTTGAGGAGGTGGCGCGCGCGGACCCGCTGGGCCTCGATCCCGAGCAGCATGTCCGTCTGCAGGCTGAGCGTCTGACCGGCGCCGGTCACATCTGCGTGGTGGCGATCCTGGCCTAACGACCATTCGCCGGGGACGCGGCCGTAGTCGAACGCCGGCTCGCAGACCAGCTCGATTTCGACCTTGCCGTCGATGCACAGCACCTCGCGGACCAGCAGGTGCTCGGCGTCGTCGTCGGCCGGCGGCCGCGTGTGTGGAGTGATCGTGTCCTCGCCCCGCCGCGGTCCCATGATCAAACCGTCGCGGACCACCGCCCAGCCCGAGGGCGTCTTCCAGGCCGTCAGCAGCGTGTTGCTGCCCGGCTCGTAGGTGCGGCCGCTCGGGACGTTGATCCCGAACGGGCCGAGCCGGAACGCACCGGCGCCGCGGTCGAGCAGCGAAGCGAACACGGCCGGCGAGTCAAAGCGCGGCACGCACAGCCAGTCGATCGCGCCGTCCGGAGCGACCAGCATGCCCGTATGGCAGTCCGACAGGAACGCGTAATCGGCGATCGGCGTGAACGGCGACGGCGCCGCGGCGCTCTGCTCGGGGGCCGGCTTGGACTCGGAGGCTGGCTTGGCCTCGGAGGCTGGCTTGGCCTCGGAGGCTGGCTTGCCGCCGTCAGCGGACTTCGACTGTGTGCGTTTGCTCTTTGCCGTTGTGCTCATGACTCCACCCACGGGTGATGCCAGCGTCCGTAGCCGGCGAGGATTTGATCGGCCGCCTCCGGGCCCCACGACCCCTTCGCGTATGGGTGCACCGGTGGCGGGTTGTCGAGCAGCGGCGCCATCACCCGCCAGCACTGCTCGACGCTGTCCTGGCGGGTGAACCGCTTCGCGTCGCCGATCAACGCCGCATGCAGAAGCACCTCATACGGGGTCGGACCCTCGCCCCCCTCCTGTGCGAACTCCATGTCAAGCGTGATCTGCTCCGGTTCGATCGCCACATGCCGCTGAGCGTCGACCTGTAGCCGCACGCCGGTCGACGGGTCGAGCTTCACGACCAACTGCGCAGGCTCCGGCGCCCGTGACCAGCCGACGAACCCCATCCGCGGCGGCCGCCGGAACACGACCCGCAGCTCGGTCTGCGTGACCGGCAGGCACTTCCCGGTGCGCAAAAAGAACGGCACCCCCTCCCAGCGCCAGTTGTCGATGTCGACCCGCAGCGCCGCATAGGTTTCAGTCGTCGAGTCCGG
>JBKQJQ010000562.1:0-5117 GCA_052147875.1 Solirubrobacteraceae bacterium
GACGCCGCTGTTCGGGACGCTGCTCACGCTGGCGGCGTTGGCACACATCTCTCGTCCGGTCGCGTCCCGGACGATGCACGCTGTGCATACCAGAACGCACAACGCGCGGCTCGCGTTTGAGCACCGCTACGGCCACCACGTGCGCCGCCTGCAGAAGCTGGATCCGCGCCGGGCCGATTAGATCCCGCCCGAGCCCCTCACCCATTAAGGACGATGGTGTCGTCCGCTCGTTACAGGAAGCTGCCGCTCAGTGGGTGAGGTAATCGTCCTGTCACTGACGGCGTCGCTGAATCCGACATTGGTCGGCGCGACCACCGTGATGCTGCTGCTCGATCGCCCGACGAAGCTGATGCTGGGCTATCTGTGCGGCGCGCTGATGACCAGCATCACGCTCGGGCTGATCATCGTCTTCGCGCTCCCGGAGTCGAGCACGACCAACACGACCAAGGACACGATCAGCCCCGGCGTCGACATCGGGCTGGGTGCGATCATGCTCGCGATCGCGTTCGTGTTCTACACCGGGCGCATGGACCGCCTCAGGCAGCGCCGCGCGGCGCGCAAGGCGGCGAAGCCGGACAAGGGTCCGCCGAGGTGGCAACGCGAGCTGAGCAAGGGCTCCCCACGAGTCACGTTCGCGATCGGCGCGCTGCTCACGCTCCCCGGGGCCTCCTACCTGGCCGGCCTCAATTCAATCCACAAGCTCCACTACTCCACGCCGGTCACGGTCGTGCTGGTGATCCTCTTCAACGCCGTGATGCTGTGGCTGCTCGAGGTACCGCTCGCCGCGTTTCTGGTCGCGCCTGACTGGACCCCCGGCGCGGTCGAGCGCGCACGGGCCTGGGTCAGCCGCCACGCGACGAAGTTCATCGTGCGCGGCTTGTCCACGATCGGGGTGCTGCTGATCATCAAGGGGATCATCGGCCTGCTCAGCGGCTGACCGGGCGCGGGTCACGAGGCCCGGGCCGAGCGGGCGCCGGCCGGATCGCCCTTCGCCCCGAGCTTGGCGCTCATCTTGATCGCGCGGACGGCGCCGGTCGCGCCCGCCTGAAGCGTGATCCCGGTCGCGAACACGAAGATCCCGGGGATCAGCAGCGGAAACGATCCGAGCATCAGCAGACCTAGCCGCCCGATCAGGTACGGCGGTCCACAGACGGTCGCGCCAATCGCGCCCCCGACGGCGCTCGTGACGAGCTTGTCGCGGCGCGACTGCTTGGGCTTGACGCCGATCAGACGCGCGGGCACGGCGACGTAGGAGACCATCATCAGGCCGACGACGATGCTGAGCGAGATCGCGAACCATGGACGCCCCCACCGCGCCGAGACCAGCGTCACGAACGCCAGCAGCAGTCCGACCACCACGCCCGAGAGAACGATCGCCTGCAAGTGAGCGCGGGCCTGCGCCACCGCAGGGCGGATCTGCGGCGGGCGCTTGCCCGCGATCGCGAACGCGAACACCGCGTTGAGAAAGAAGCTCGCGACCGTGAGCGCGACCACCACGGCCCCGAGCGGGATCAGGATCGGCCCGCGCAGCGCGTTGAACTCCTTGCCGTGCAGGACGTGCGCCTTGAGGTCGTACATCGCGACCCAGATCCACATCGCGGGCAGGACCTGCACCAACGTCAGCCTCCAGTTCGAGACCGTCAATCGCAGTCCGTCGAACAGCAGCAGGAACGCGCCGACCGCGAACGCAAGCGGAGCAAGCCAGCGCCGTGATTGGCTGAGCCGGCGAATCGCCGCTTCGATCTTCGCATCGTCGTTCTCCTGGATCGCGTGGGCGAGCGCCCTTATGCGGGCCGGCAGGTCGGCGATGTGCCAATGGGAGCTCACAGCTGTTCTTTTATCGGCACGGGCAGGAGCGGTCGTCGGGGCTCGTGATCGGGCGCAATATCGCGCACCCGCGGGATCTGGAACTCATCCAATCCGGGTGACCCGAGCGGCCGGCTGCGGCTGTCACCCCGTTGGGATGATGCCGGACGCGGCGGTTGATGAAACCGTGCCACACGTGATCGTCGCATTCGACGGCCGGGAGGAGCAACCCGCTGTCGGCTCGGCTGCTCAAGGGCCGACGCAGGCAACTGCGACGCCCGCGGAAGCGGGATGGTCCGCTCTGTTCTGGGACGCGTTCAAGCGCTCGAGCAACCCGATGGTGCTGCTGGACGATCAGCGCCGTCATGTCGAGGTCAACGGTGCCTACCTGGCCCTGCTCGGTTATCGGCGCGGCGCGCTGGTGGGACACCCGGCGTACGAGTTCATCGAAGACGGACCCCTCTTGACCAGGAGCGAGTGGGCGGCGCTGCTCGCCCGGGGCCAGTTCAGCGGCGTGGTCGGCCTCGTGCGCCAGGACGGGTTCACGATCAAGGTCGAGTTCGCGGGGCATCCGGAGATCGTGACCGGACAGCAACTGGTCCTCGTCGTGGCGCTCAAGACGGTCCGGGGGCTGCGGCGGATCCACCCCCAGCGGCCGCCGACTGACGTTGAGACCCCGCTTTCCAAGCGCGAGCTCGAGATCGTCGAGATGGTTGCGATGGGACTCACGAGCTCGGAGATCGCGGCCGAGCTGCACGTCTCGCACAACACGGTGCGCACCCACGTGCGCAATGCGATGACCAAGCTCGAGGCGCGCTCGCGGGCACACCTGGTCGCAAAGTCGCTGGCCGAGCCTCGCTATCTGCGGGGCTCGCGTTGAATCACACGACCGTGGTATTGCCCTCCGACCCAATGCTGCCGATCCTCTCTTGATGCCACCAAGACCCGGATCCGGCATGCGCGTGCTTCTGGTAGACGACGCCGCATGCTTCAGGTCAGCCGCACGCGAACTGCTCGAATGTCGTGGCTACGTGGTTGCAGGCGAGGCCAACTGCGCCGCCGCGGCGGTGCGGGCGGTGGCCGAGCTCGAGCCGGATGCCGTGCTACTCGATGTCCAGCTGCCCGACGCCAGCGGCCTGCAGCTGGCGGACGAGCTCGCCCGCGCCAACTCGCGGCTCTCGATCCTGCTCGTCTCGGCCGAGGCGCTGTCCGCTGAGCAGCGCCGATCCGTGAAGCACCCGTTCGTCGCGAAGTCGCAGCTCGCGTCGGTCGATCTTTCGAGCTTCTGGCCGGCTCCGGCTGCCGTTCGCGCCTAGCCATCACCCGAATCAGACGATGCCCGCCGGCACCTGCGGCGTTTAGCTACCCGCAAGCGTTGTCGCCACGAGAAGGAGAAGCGATGCCCGTCGGATCGCGACAGCTACTGGCATACAGATTTCCTCCCGGGTCGAGGTTCGAGGGCCAGCTGGTCGGAGCGCTCGAGCGCATCGAATCGGGCGGCACGATGCGGATCCTCGACGCGCTGTTTGTCGGCCGAGATGCCGACTCCGGGGAAGTCGTCGCGGTTTCGATGAGCAGCGACGGGACCGCCGGGATGATCGGCAGCCTGCTCAGCTTCCGGCTCGACGATCACGCGCGGCAGACCGCGACCGACCGGGCGCTCGAGGGTCCGGCAGGCACGGTCGTGCGGGCGGTTGTCGAAACACTGGCGCCCGGCGAGGCGCTCGCGTCCGTGCTGGTTGAACACACATGGGCGGTGACGCTGCGCGAGGCGATCGACCGGCTCGGCGGCTCCCAGCTGTTGAGCGAGTCCGGCGAGGCCGATGAGGTCGACAACGCCTGGGACCGCCTGGCAAGCCTCAGACAGGACGGGTAGGCGGCCGCCGTCGCCCGGCGCCCGCCTGGGCTGGACGGGTGGGCTGGCGCCGCTACTCAAGTTTGCCTGAACCGGCCGCGTGGGCGATCGGATCCCCGCCGACGCCGCGAAGCACGATCGCGCAGCCAACGGCGATCAGCGCCCCAACCGTCGGCCCGACCACGTACACCCAGTAGCTGTTCCAGTAGCCGCTCACCAGTGCGGGTCCGAACGAACGGACCGGGTTCATCGACACGCCGCTGACCGGCGCGGCCCACAGGCCGGCGAGCGCGATGTAGCCGCCGACGCCGAGCGCGCCGATCGTCCCCACGTTCTGGGCCGCCGAGGCGGTACCCAGGATCACGCTGACGAGCGTCGCCGTCAACGCGATCTCCATCAGCAGCGCCTGCCAGTCGTGGTAGCCGGGACCGGGCAGCGTCGCGCCCAGATGCTCGACATTGCCAAACACCGCCAGCAAGAACAGGCACGCGAGTGTCGCGCCGACGACCTGGGCGATCACGTAGCCGGCAAAACGCCCCCACAGGAAGTCACGGCGCAGCGCGAAGGCGAGCGACACGACCGGATTCAGATGGGCGCCCGAAATCGCGCCCATGAACAAGATGATCGCCAGCACCATCAGCCCCGGAGCGACGACCGCCGCGGCGAGGCTGATCTCGCCCTTGGCGTGGAGGATCCCCCCGCCGGCGGCCACGAGCACGAGCATGAACGTCCCGAGCAGCTCGGAGAACAGCCGCCGGTAGGAGTACTTGGGGTTGTCGAAGTCCGCCCGCGAACCAAACTCGAGCATCAGCAGACGCCGAGCCCGCGCCACGTCGTGATCGGCCAGCGGTGGCGGTGTCGGTTCCACGGACACGGCGGGAGCTAATCACCACCGGCGGATGCATCGTCCGAAACGGATGATTGATTCTCCGAGACACGCCAGGAGGATTGCGCGATGGTAGGCCCGACGACGATCGACCCGGCACCGCGATGACCGAGCGCAGGCTATGGGCGGCCGCGGCGCTGCTGCTCGCCTTGATCGCGGTCGTGATTGCGGTCGTGACGGCGATCACGAGCTTCCCGAGCGGCCTGACGGTGCTCGCGTGCCTGGCGGTTGCGGTCTGGGCCGGGTGGTTCGGGATCCGCAGGCGAGGCATCGCCCGTACGCTGGGGCTCGCGCTGGCGGCGCTCGCGCTCGCGGGTGCGATCGTACTCGTGATCGTCGAAAAACGGCTGCTCGAGGACGTGCTCGTGGTCGCGTGCTTCCTCGGCGCGCTGGCGGCCGGACGGATGGCGTTCAGGCTGCACACGAAGCTGCCCGCTGCGGTCGCGCCGTCGCACCCGGTCCTGTTCTACAACCCGCTCTCCGGCGGCGGCAAGGCGGAGCGCTTCAAGCTTGCCGATGAGGCGCGCAAGCGCGGGATCGAGCCGATCCAGCTGCACCGCGGCGAGGACC
>JBKQJQ010000563.1:0-9439 GCA_052147875.1 Solirubrobacteraceae bacterium
AGAAGCACGAGACCGGCCCGTCCCCAGCGGGCCGGTTTCTTTTTTGGCGGCTCACTCGCTCCGTAAGACAACGAAGCCGGCCCGTACGGGCCGGCTTCGGGTCTCTCCTCTCAACCACCGGATGGTCTGTGATGCATTGATCGCGTGCCAGCCGGTTGTCGCGCTGGCGTAAATGTAACGAATGATGCGAGGCTCTGCTGCACTCGCTCGGGCGGCGCACGGCCGCCATCTCCGCGGTGGGCGGTGCCGCAGAGGCCTACTCTGCGCCGGCCTGTGTCGGCGCCGTTTCGGCCGGAGCCTTGCGGCGCCGGATCCTGACCGCCTCGATCCGGTTCTCGCGCACGGACTCGACGCGAATCGAGTAGCCGTCGGCCGAGATCTGGTCGCCACGCTTCGGAAGCCGGCCGAGCTCGGCGAACACGAACCCGCCGACCGAGTTGTAGGCGTCGGTGTCGACCGGCAGGTGCAGGCCGTAGTCCTCGAGGTCGGTGACCGCCACATGGCCGCGGACGAACCAGTCCCCGTTGGCCAGCCGGCGAACGGCGCCCCCGGCCGGGTCCGTCTCGTCGTCGATCTCTCCGACGACCTCCTCGATGATGTCTTCGATCGTCACGATCCCGGCCGTGCGTCCGTACTCGTCGATCACGATCGCCAGCTCGGTCCGCTCGCGCTGGAGATCCGCCAGCAGGTCGTCGAGCGGCTTCGTCTCAGGAACCAGCGGCGCCGCGCGCACGAGCCGCCCGAAGTGCGCCTCGTAGCCGTCGGACATCATCAGCTTGACCAGCTGGTTGACGTGCACGATGCCCTTGACCCGGTCCTGGTTCTCGTCCTCGGTGACGACCAGGCGCGAGTGACCGGTCGACACACAAAGGCGCAGCGCGTCCTGCACGTTCTGCGACAGATCGACCGTCACGACGGCCGGAATCGGCGTCATCACCTGGCGCGCCTCCTGCTCGTGCAGGTGAAAGACGCCTGTCAGCATGTTCGCCTCGCCGACGTCGAGGCTGCCACCGGAGCGCGATTCGGCGATGATCCGCTTGAGCTCGTCGGGTGTGCCGCCCTCGGGCTCGGCGTCCGGGTCAGTTCCGATCGCCCGCAGCAGTGATTCGGAAGCCGAGTTGAGGACCAGGATCAGCGGGTGAAAGACGATCCTGAAGAAGTGCAGCGGCCGCGCGATCCGCCGCGCGAGATCCTCGGCGTGCTGGATCGTGTACAGCTTCGGCGCGATCTCCCCGATGATGCTCTGGGCGATCGTGATCAGCAGGTAGGAGATCACGACTGAGACGGCGACCGCCGCCGCATGTCCGAGCGCGCCGCCAAGCAGCGGCTCGAACACATGCGCGAGCGCCGGCTCGCCGAGCGCACCGATGCCGATCGACGCCATCGTGATCCCGACCTGGCAGGCGGCGATGTAGTCGCCGATGTTGTCGAGCTCCGACAGCGCCAGCCGCGCCCCGCGCTGGCCCTCGTCGACCATCGCCTGCAGCCGTGCGCGGCGTGAGCGGACAAGCGAGTACTCGGCGATCACGAAGAACGCGTTCACCAACACCAGCACGCCGGTCAGGATGATCAGCAGGGCCTTCACGGGCGGGCTCGCGCGGGCCACGCCACCGTCCTGGTGGAAGCGCCCCGGGTCCGCACGTTCTTACTTCGGGCTGGGTCGTCGTCGTTCATGCAGCGACCCCCCGAACGGTAGCAGCAGCACCCCGCGGATCGAGCGGGGTGTGAAGGCCGCGATCGACACGGCCTCCACCCCGGATCGGGCCTAGCTGCAGACGGGACTCGGCGGTGGCGTCGAGTCCTGTGACAGCCCGTCGACGTCTGAAATCAGCGCCTCGGCCTGGCCGGTGAGCAGCTCGGCCTCGCGGCGTCCGACCGGCGCCTGGCCGTCCTCGGCGGCCTGCAGGACGCCCTGGATCTGGCCGGCGAGCTGCGCGCGGGCTTTTGGACACGTCTCCAGCTGGGAGTCCATTCCCATGAACATCGCGTCGTAGTTTGAGTTCGGGTCGCTGGCGAGCGCGGTGGTGTCCGCGTCCAGGGTGCTCATCCCGAACTGACCGAACGGTGCATCGAGCTGCTTGTAGGCCGCCTCCAGGCGATCGTAGTCGCGCTCGTCGATCCTGATCGTCCAGGGCAGGGCGTTCATGATCGGCGCGATCGCATCACCGTCCCACGCGTAATCGTCGCGCAGCCCCAGCAGCGTCATCAACGTCGGGCGAGCGTCTGTGTGGCCAGTCCAGATGCTCGAGGTCTCGCCGAGGTTCTTGATCCCCAGCCCGACCCAGCCCTGCCAGGTGCTGGCGATCTCGGGCTGGATGTCGCCGTGGTTCCACGCATATCCGTTGTCCTGGGCCGGGCAGCCCGGGCCCTCGTTGGTGACCGGCCCCGGCGTCTGGCCCTGCGCCCCGCCGACGTAGTCGCACTCGCCCTCGAGGTAGAACGAGGGGTCGCCGAACAATGTGAACGTCGGCGTGCGGTTCGGGTCGGCGTTGACCATGTGGAGGATCTGCTCCTCGGTCTGGTCGGCCATGTTGACCATGATCGGGACCGACTTGCCGGTGATTGGGTTGTATTCCTTCGTCGTCGCGAAGGTGTACTCGAGGTTTCGGACCGTCGGCGCTCCCTCCCCTCGGCAGCCAGGTTGGCGACAACCTAAGCCCGCGTGCAGGGCCAATCGTGACCGGCCCGTAGGCGCGCCGTGAACAAGCCGTGAACTGACGCTCGGATCAGTCGAGTCGGTCGATGCGGGCGGCCATCAGGAAGTCCATCTCGGTCAGCCCGCCGGCCGAGTGGTTGGTCAGCGACAGCTTCACCTTGTTCCAACCGTGGACAAAGATGTCCGGATGGTGATCGGCATCCTCGGCCAGCTCGGCAATCTTGTTGACGAACGCGATCGCCTCGGCGAAGTTCTCAAAGCGCCATTCGCGGACGATCTCGTCTCCTTCGCGCTCCCATGGCAGGGGGCGTAGCCTTGACCCGATCTCCTCGTCGCTCAGCGGCTCTGCCATGTCGTCTCCAATCCAGATGCCTCGCGCCAAAGCCTCCCACAGACGCAACCCTCGCAAACACGTCTGATGCGAATCGTCAGCCTTGTGCCATCCGCCACCGAGATGCTGTTTGCGCTCGGTCTCGGCCCCGAAGTGGTAGCGGTCACGCACGAGTGCGACTACCCGCCGGCGGCGCGCCAGCTGCCGCGCGTCACGCGCGACATGCTACCCAATGGCCTCAGTTCGGCCCAGATCGACGCCGCCGTCAAGGAGCGGACACTGATTGGCGAGTCGATCTACGCGCTCGACGCCGACGCTCTTGGAGAGCTCGAGCCGGACCTGATCGTCACCCAGGCCCTGTGTTCCGTGTGCGCGGTGTCGTTCGAAGACGTGCGCGCAATCGCCGAGGAGATTCCCACCCGGCCGCGAGTGATCTCGCTCGACCCGCACACGGTCGGCGAGGTGCTGGGCGATGCTCGCACGCTGGCTCGGGCGACCGACAGCAACGACGCGGCCGTCGAGTTGGTCCGTGATGCGGCAGCCCGAATCGATCGGATCCGAGTCGCGGTCAAGGATGCTCGGCGCCCGCGGGTGGTCGCGCTCGAGTGGCTCGACCCGCCGTTCGCGGCCGGGCACTGGACGCCCCAGCTGATCGAGTTCGCGGGCGGCGAGGACGTGCTCGGGTTCCCGGGCGAGAACTCCGAGGAGCGGAGCTGGGAGGAGGTCGCGGCCGCTCGGCCGGACATCGTGATCGTGATGCCCTGCGGATACGACGCCGATATCGCCCACCGCGAGGCCGAGATGCACCGCGACGAGCTGGCGACGCTGGGCGCCGGTGGAGTCGTCGCGGTCGATGCCTCGGCTTACTTCTCGCGGCCAGGGCCGCGGATCGTCGACGGGCTCGAGCTGCTGGCCAGCATCCTCCACCCCGAGCTGGTGCCAGAGTCGCCCGCGCGCGCTCTCAACGTCGAGCTCTAGAAATTGATCCCGTTCGGCGCCAGGCCGTGGCTGCCGGCCACCGCCAGAGCACCGATGATGCTGACAACCGCGACCAGCGCGCAGCCGGTCAGCGCCGCCCACTCCATGTTGCGCCGCTCACCGAGCTGCACGATCAGCCAGCCGCAGATCGCCCCTCCCACGAGCCCACCGAGGTGGCCGCCGAGCGAGATCCCGGTGACGCTGAGCGTGAACACGATGTTGATCACGAGCGTCAGCCCGAGCCCGCTATGCCAGATCGATATCCCGCGATAGTAGGCGACCACGATCAGCGCTCCCAGCAGCCCAAAGCAAGCGGTGGACGCGCCTACCGTCGGCGACAGCGGCTGGAACAGGAGCGCGCCGAACGAGCCGGCGAGCAGCGAGACGAAGTACACGACGGTGAAGTTCAGGCGCCCGATCGCCGGTTCGAGCATCGGCCCGATGATGAACAGGAACCACATGTTGAACAGGATGTGAAGGATCCCGTCGTGCAGAAAGCCGGCCGTCACCAACCGCCATACCTCGTGGGTCCCCGTGTAGAACGGGTACGGGTTGTGGGCCGTCAGCGCCGGTCCGAATAGCACGCCGTGATTCCAGACCGTGCCGCCGCCGCCACCGACGAGTGGCGCGCCCGCGGCCGTCTCGACCAGGAACACCAACACGTTGATCCCGATCAGGATCTTCGTCACCGTGACGCCGCCGCCGGTCCGCGGCGAGCGCAGCTTGCGAACCCTGGTCTTCTCGCGGGCGCACTCGGGGCACCGCATGCCGACCGAGGTAGGCGTCATGCAATCGGGGCAGATCGCCCGGCCGCACGAAGAGCAAGAGACTCCGGTCTCGCGTGATGGGTGGCGGTAGCAAACAGCCATCTGGCTGACGGTATCAGCGGCGCTGGCGCCCCCGCGGGGGTGCCAGGCGCGGCTAGCGGCCGCCCTGCTCGGGAAGGATCCGCCGCGCCTCGTGCGCGACGTCCTTGAGCGTCCGCTCCGCGAGGTCCAGCAGGCTCGACGACTCCTGCTTGCGCGCCCGGTGGCGGGAGCGGACTCGTAGTGCGACGAGCGCCGAGCCCGCACCGGCGCCGACCACGATCGCCGCCGCCGGGCGCACCCAATTGCGTGGATCGCGCATCGACCTCAGCTCCCAGGCCTCCAGCTCATCCTGAGCCAGCTCGGTCAGGTTGACCAGCTTCAGCTCGAGCCGCGCGAGCAGGTCGTCGGGCGGGTCAACGGGGCTCAGCGCCTCTCGCAGGAGCGCCTCGAACTCGGTCACGCTCACGACTTGGCCTCATTTCCGTTTGCGCTGACGATCCCCTCGAGCTGGCGGATCGCACGATGCAGCAGGACCTTGGTGGCGCCGTCGGTACGGCCGAGCGCGCGGGCGATCTCACGGTTGTCCATGCCGAGCGCGAACCGCATGATCAATGCCTCGCGCCGGTCATCGGGAAGTTGCGCGACGCCGTCGAG
Source organism: Solirubrobacteraceae bacterium (assembly GCA_052147875.1). Classification (GTDB taxonomy): domain Bacteria; phylum Actinomycetota; class Thermoleophilia; order Solirubrobacterales; family Solirubrobacteraceae; genus Palsa-465. The sequence goes on from JBKQJQ010000563.1 coordinate 5,429, forward strand.
AATCTGCTTGAGCTCCTCGCGGCCCTCGACCAGTGACTCGGTCGTGTGCGGAGCGGAGATGAAGCCGGCGTCCTCGATCGCCGACTCGGGCTTGCGGGACCGGTCGCGGTAGAAGTTGGCGGCCAGGTTGTGCGCGATTCGGATGAGCCACGGCCGCAGGGGCCGGCCGTTGGACTCCCGCAGCGCCCGCTCGAAGTGGCGGTATGCCTGCAGGAAGGTCTGCTCGGTGAGGTCCTCGGCGTCGTGGTGGTTGCCGACCCGGTAGTAGCTGTACGAGTACACGTCGCGCAGGTGCCGCCGGTATAGCTCCGCGAAGCGGGCGTCGAGCTCTGCCTTGTCTGTCGGGACCTGTTCCACCACCACATGCGCAATCTACCTCTGCTCAAGCGGCACGAATAGGCCGCGGGCGTTCCGGGCGCGCCGGTTCCGTGACGGTCGCCGCCCACCGCTCGGGCGCGATCTGGCCCTGCACGAGCGCCGCGAGGCCATCGAGCGCCGGCGTCTCGAGCTGCGCCGCATGCGCCGCCTCGGCTAGCAGCGGCACCGAATTGACCGCTTCGGCCGCATGCCCGATGACCCCGTCGATCTCCTGCCGGGGCACACCCTGGGCGAGCAGCTGTCCGGCCAGTCGATCGGCAGAGCCGCTTGCGAACACGGTTGCGACCAGATCGCCGGTGCCCGCCAGGCCTGCGAACGTCTCGGGCCGGCCACCGCGAGCGCGGGCGAGCGCGTCGACCTCGGCGAACACCTTCCCGGCCGCCGCGCCGGCGATGTTGGGGCCGGCCGCCGACGCGGCGGCGGCGGCCAGCACGGCCGCGTTCTTCGCGCATCCGGCGAGCTCGACGCCGGTGACGTCGCTGGTCATTGTCACGTCGAGCTTGGCGGCGCGCAGCGCGTCGGCGAGTTGCCGGGCGAACGCCTCGTCGATCGATGCGAGCACGACCGAGGCGCCGTGCTCAAGCATCTCCGCGGCTTCGGCGGGGCCACCCAGCACGGCCACTGCCCGGGCATTGCAGCGCTCGGACGCGAACGCCGCCGGCAGCGTACCGAGTGGCGGCACCAGCCCTTTGGAGACGACCAGGAGACCGATCCGCCGCGAGATGCTTGGGCCATGGGCGGCGAGCACGGCGGGCAGCACGTTCGCGGGCACCGCGAGACAGACGATGTCGTGGCCATCGAGGTTCAGCTCGGCCGCCCGCAGGACGCGGATCGACTCCGGCAGCCGCACGCCGGGCAGGTAGCGCCCGTTCTCACGTGCGCCGTTGATCGCAAGCGCCTGCTCATGCGTGCGACACCCGAGCTCAACCTGTAGTCCCGCGCGCGCGAGGCACACCGCGAGGCTGGTTCCCCATCTGCCGGCTCCGATGATCCCGACCCGCCGCACCGGCGGCAGGCCACCTAGCCACTCCCACTGGAGCATCACGCACGGCCAGATCCGGTCCGTGACCGTCCCAGCAAGCGCCTTCGACGGCTGCTGCACCTTGGGGAATTGGAGCGGGCGCCCGGCGCGGATGCGGACCTTGTGAGGCCGGATCCGCCAGCCCTTGCGGACCGCCTCGGTCCCGATCACGGCAACCGGTACCACCGGCGCTCCGCTCTCCAGTGCCAGCCGCCCGACACCACGCCTGGGCTCACCCAGCGAACCGGGTCGGATCCGGGTCCCCTCCGGAAACATCAGCAGGATGTCGCCGCGTTCGAGGATCATCGTGGCGGTCGTGATCATCTCGGCGTCACCGGCGCCCCGATCGACGGGGAAGGCGCCCAGCTGGACCAGGAACCACGCGACGATCCGGTTGGAGAACAACTCCTTCTTGGCGACGTAGTACATCGGCCGGCGGGCCATCGTCGCGATCACGAACGGGTCGAGGAAGCTGCGGTGGTTAGAGGCGACGATCACGGGGCCGTGCTTGGGGATGTGCTCACGGCCGATCCGCACGTAGCGGAAGTAGATGTGGAACACCGGCTGGAAAAGGAGCCGGACGATCGCGTACACGATCGGATTGGCGCCGCGTTCGCGCGTACGCCGGTGCAGTCGATCGTAATCCATCGCACATGGGCGTACCCAGCCGGAGCCCGCCCGTTACAGTTGGGCACCTTGAGCCCAGGCATCGACTCCACCCGGACGCTGAGAGGAGCCGCATGCGGCGCCGTTGCCGCCAGTGTCTGGGCGCTTGCCCAGCCGCTGGACAAGGTCGTGCTCCGCGGCGGGTTTGACGACGTCGAGCTGCTGGGGAAGGCCGTCACCAGGGGCGGTGGCTGGTATCCGATCGGGTTCGCGATGCAGGCCGGTAACGGCGCGCTGTTCGGCGCCGTGTACGCGAACGTCGCGCCCGTGATCCCGGTTCCGGCGTCGCTGCGCGGCCCGCTGGCGGCGCTGGTCGAGCATCTGATCATGTGGCCGCTGACCGGCCTGTCGGACCGCGTCCACCCCGCCCGCGACGACCTGCCGAAGCTGCTGGGCAATCGCAATGCGTTCGTTCAGGCGACCTGGCGCCACCTACTGTTCGGCTTCGTCCTGGGTGAGCTCGAGCGGCGCGTCAACGCCGAGCCGGAGCCGGCTCCACCCGAGTCCGAGACCGACTACTCCAGCAACGGCCACGGTTCGTTCGAGTACGCCGTATCGGTCGAGCCGACGCCGTAGACCTGCGTTGCGAGGTGGTTTGAGCTGCGGGCTCTGATCACGGGGGCGGCGGGGTTCGCCGGGCAGTGGTTGGTGCGTGATTGCGCCAGCGCCGGCGACCAAGTCTGGGCGCTGTCACGCGCCGGCGATCCGGTCGAGGGGGCGAGCGACAACGTCGCCGTCGATCTGCGCGATCTGGATCAGCTGCGGCGCTGCGTCGTCGCAGCGCAGCCCGAGGCCGTGTACCACCTGGCGGCCCTGAGCTCCGTCGCAAAGTCATGGCAGGAGCCGGGCCGGACGCTGAGCGAGAACGTCGCGGGCGCGGTCAACGTGCTCGAGGCGGTGCGAGATTCGGCCGCCGGCGCACGCGTTATCTGGGTCAGTACCTGCGAGGTCTACGGCGTCCCGGATCGGCTGCCGATCGGCGAGAGCGCGGCGATCGCCCCGGCGAATCCGTACGCGGTCTCGAAGGCGGCCGGCGAGCTGCTGGCAGCGGTGTACGCCGAGTCGCATGGCCTCGACGTCGTCGTCGCGCGCCCGTTCAGCCATTCCGGGCCGGGGCAACTGCCAATCTTTCTGCTTTCGTCGCTGGCGATGCAGGCTGCCGAGGGCCGCCGGGCCGGCGTCGAGCGATTGACGATCGTGACCGGCAACCCGGCCACCCGGCGCGACTTCATGGACGTCCGCGATGTAGTCCGCGCATATCGGCTGCTGGCGACCACGCCGTCGCTGCCCGACCGTGTTTACAACGTGAGCTCCGGAGTGTCGGTCTCGGCCGCCGAGCAGGTGTCGCTGCTGGCCGAGCTGATGGCGCCGATCGCCGTCGACCACGAGATCGACCCGGCGCGCGTGCGCGCCAGCGAGGTGATGGACCTGCGTGGCGACCATTCCCGGTTGACCGCCGCGACAGGCTGGGAGCCCGAGATCGACTTGCGCCAGACGATGGACGAGACGATCGCCTGGTGGGAGCGCGCGCTGGCCCGGTAGCCAGGCAGCTTTCTGGCGATCGCGCCAGGTCGCAGAACACCATGTCACCCGTCCCGGGACAGCTCGGCCATGCGCGGCAGTGAAGGTCTGCCTCCTGACGTGGGCGATGGCCAGCGCCGATGGGCGATTGGCGTGCGAAACTCGTCGTCGCGCCCGCCTAGCTCAAATGGTAGAGCACTTCACTTGTAATGAAGGGGTTGCCGGTTCAAGTCCGGCGGCGGGCTTAAAGAAAAGCCCCGCTAGTCGGTGCCTTTCTTGCGTTCCGGTGGCGAATGTACAGCGCCGTTTAGGTCGTTGGGCAACGTTCTGGGCAACTCCTCATCATGCGGGCTCTGTCGTCGCCAGGTCCGGCGAACTCGAGAGCGGCGAGCGCGATAGCCCAACCGCTGATTGCAGCGATCATC
>JBKQJQ010000564.1:0-15749 GCA_052147875.1 Solirubrobacteraceae bacterium
AGCTGGACAGGCGAACCGAGGCCCAGGCGGATCACCCGGTAACCGTCGACCAGCTTCGACGAGATCAGCTTCGTTCCAGACGGCAGCGGCGATTGCAGCTGCTGTTCTGAGTCGGCCACGATATCCAGCTCCGAGACGCTGACCGGGGCGCCCGACTCGGGTGCCATCCCGGGTCCCGACCACGGCACCCGGGACAGGTAGACCGACAGCGGCCCGGTCGCGAACTCGCCGTCGTAGGCGACGATCGCCCGTGCCGACGCCGCGTGACCGAGCGCCAACGCGACCGCGCGCCAATCGGACTTCTCGAACTGGCGATCGGAGTCGATCCTGACCCCCGCGTACACGAACAGCGCCAGCAACGCGACCACCAGCGCCGCACCGACGATCGGCGCGCCGCGGGTCGTGCAGGCGGCAGCGATCACGATCGCGAGCGGGATCCACGCCGGCATCACGCCGCGGGCGATGTAGTCGTCGTGGCCGACGAGCGCCAGCAGCAGCGGCACGATCAGCACCACTCCGGCGAGCGCCGCCGCGATGGCGGCCCCACGGAGCTCGCGTTCATCTCCCCCGATCACCAGCAGCGCGATCACCACCGCGGCCAGCCCGGCCGCGACGAGCAGGCTGTAGGACAGAATCCCGCCGCTCTCGTACAGCGTGTTCACGGCGAATTCGACCGGGACCTGCTGAATCCGCTCCGCCAGCGGGATGCCGGCGATGAACTGCGCAGGCTGGTCGAGGCGCGGCACGAGATGTGGGATCAGCGCGAGCTCGACGAGCCCCAGGGCCCCGACCGCGAGCACGCTCGCCCGGCTGCGCGCCCGGTACACGAGCATCAGACCCTCGGCCGCAATCAGAAAGCCCGCGAAGTACTGCGTCAGCAGCGCCAGCGCCGAGAACACCGTCCACCAGAGCAGGTCGCGACCGGCGCCGCCGCGGTTCCATGCGCGAGCGAAGAACAGCAGCGAGGCCGTGCACAGCGCCATCAGCAGCATGTACTCGCGTGCCTCCTGCGAGTACCAGATCATGAACGGGTTGAACGCCGTCAACGCCGCCGCCACCAGCCCGGCGCGCCGCGAGACCAGCTCGCGACCGCAAAGGTAGATCAACGGCACGACCGCCACGCCCAGCAGCGCCGACAGCGACCGCAGCCCGACCGCGCCGGTGCCAAACAGCTTCGCCCACGGCCAGCCGATCACGAAATACAGGGGCCCGTTCCACTCGTATGAGCTCCACGCGCTCAGCATCGCGCCGAAGCTGAGATGGAACTCGTGAACCGCCTGGGACTCGTCGAGCCAGTAGCTCTGGCTGGAGATGTTGACGAACCGAAGCGCCGCCGCGACGATCGTGATCGCGACCAGTATCCACGTCTCGGCCTCGACTCCAAGCGGCCGAGATGGCCGGTCCGTCCGGGCAACGGCAGTGGCCCCGGTGCGGGCCGACAGGAGCATGCGGCCCGAGTGTACATCCGGCAGATGCGCCTAACTCAGCGCTTCTGCAGCCGCCAGACGGCCCTCCCTGATCGGCTGGCTGAATCGGCCGCTGCCCCTAACTCAACCCTCCCTGAACCGAAACCAAACCCCCCAGACCAACGTTATTGTCATCCGCCTGCCTGAACGCCTTTCGAATAGCAGCGGGGTCTGTCGGCCTCGCCTGGGCTGGTCCGCCATCGCCGCGGTCGCGCTGACCGTGGCCCTGTCGGCGTGCGGCAGCTCGCCCGCGCCGCTGCCACCGCTGCACCCCGATCGCGTGGGCCCCGAGGCGATGTTCACGCCGGCCGGCGAGCTGATGCCGCCCAATGACCCCAACACGACGCTCGACGAGCTGAAGCGCCTCGGCGTCGACACGGTCCACATCTACATGCACTGGGCCGACATCGCCCCGGATCCGAGCTCGCGGACCAAGCCTGCGTTCGACGCGACCGATCCTGCCGCCTATCCGGCCACTGGATGGGCGCCGTATGACGCGATCGTCCGCGACGTCAAGGCCCACGGCATGAGCCTGATCGTCGACCTTGTCCCACCGCCCCCGGACTGGGCATCGGCGCCGGGGGCACCCGACCCCAGCACGCAACCCGAGTGGCGCCCGTCGCCGAGCGAGTTCGAGCAGTTCGTACGTGCGGTCGGGACCCGCTACAGCGGCCATTACGTGCCCGCAGGTGGCTCGGGCCCGCTTCCCCGCGTGAGCCAATGGTCGATCTGGAACGAGCCCAACCAAGGAATCGAGCTCGCGCCGGAGGTCGAGAACCACACCCAGATCGAGGTGTCAGGGGAGCTGTACCGCGGGATTCTGAACGCCGCCTGGAAAGCGCTGCATGCCACTGGACATGGGCAGGACATGATCCTTATCGGTGAGCTCGCGCCTGAAGGGGGGAGGTTCAGCGGTGCGCCCGGGCTGTTTGGCTCGATGGCTCCGCTGCGGTTCCTGAACGCGCTGTACTGCGTGAACTCGGCGGGACAGCAGCTGCGCGGAACGCAGGCAGCAGAGCGCGGCTGCCCGGCGACGGCGACCGGCTCGGCCCGCTTCGCCGCGAAAAACCCGGCGCTGTTCCATGCCTCTGGGTTCGCCGTGCATCCGTACTCGTTCTACTCAATCCCACCCAACGAGCCGATCCCCCAGCAGCCCGAGGACTTCAGCATGGCAACGATGCCGGCGCTCGAGTCCGCGCTCGACCGGCTGCAGCGGACGTATGGCTCGGACACCCGCTTCCCGATCTGGTCGACCGAGTTCGGCTACATCACCAACCCGCCCAATGACCAGTACACGATCACGCCGGCCGAGGCCGCCTACTACCTGAACTGGGCCGAATACCTGAGCTGGAAGGACCCACGGATCCGCTCCTATGACCAGTTCCTGATGGCCGATGCGCCCAGTGGAGGGTTCGCGACCGGACTCCGGTACGCAAACGGCACCCCGAAGCCCGGCTACGCGGCGTTTCGGATGCCGATCTTCATGCCCGTGACGACAGATCAGAAGGGCCAGGCGCTCGAGGTGTGGGGCAGCGTCCGGCCGGCGCACTACGCGCAGCTCGCCACCCAACGGCGCCAGACAGCCAGGATCCAGTTCGAGCCCGCGTCTGGAGGCACGTTCAAGACTGTCAGCACGGTGACAATCATGGATCGCTACGGCTACTTCGACGTGCTGCAGAAGTTCCCCGGCAGCGGCACCGTCAGGACCGCCTGGTCGTATCCGCACGGTCCTGAGGTCTTTAGCCGCGCGGTGAAGATCACACTCCGCTAGCCTCGCTGACGGCCCGACGGCGCCCGTCGCGTGCCTCCTCCGACACGCGCGGCGCCGCAACTCTGACTGCCCTGGAGCTGTTATCCGCACTATGCCCAACCTGCACTCCAAGCTCTTGCGCCCCGGCCGGCTTGCGTTGATCGCGGCTGGCCTGATCTGCGCGGTCGCGGCCGCAATGCCCGCCGCCGCGGCGGCCAACTCATCACAGATCACGATCCTCCAGGACAACTCCGATCTGTCGAACCCGGCGGCCGCGTTGGCACAGTTCCGCGAGTTGGGAGCCAACACGGTGCGGGTCGTGATCGCCTGGTCGCAGCTTGCTCCAAGCCCGAACGCGAAGAAGAAGCCAAGTTTCAACGCGACTGACCCGAGCGCGTATTCGGCCGCCAATTGGGCCCCGTACGACGCGATCGTGCGGGAGGCGAGTGTCTACGGCCTGACGGTCGACTTCACGGTCACCGGCGGCGCCCCGCGGTGGGCCGAGGGCGGCAATCCCCCGCAGAGCGACCCGTTCTTCGCCTGGCGGCCGAACACGGAAGCTTTCGGGCAGTTCGTGCAGGCGGTCGGCGCGCGCTACAGCGGGCACTTCACCCCGCCTGGGGCGAGCTCGCCGCTGCCGGCGGTCCACTTCTGGGCGATCTACAACGAGCCGAACTTCGGAGAGGACCTCGGACCGCAGGCCAGCAACGACTCCACGGTGGCCACGGGGCCTGCGATGTTCCGCGGCCTGCTGAACGCCGGCTGGAGCGCGCTCCAGAAGACCGGCCACGGTCACAACACGATCCTCTGGGGTGAGCTCGCCGCCGAGGGCTACGAGCCTGGCCGGTTCCCCAAGCAGACCGGCGGACTGCCCGGCTCCTACGGCCAGACCCGGCCGCTGCTGTTCCTGCGCGACCTGTACTGCGTCAACTCGAGCTTCCAGCAGTTGCGCGGCGGTGCCGCCAAGGCGATCGGCTGCCCGACGAACGCCGCGGGTTCGCGCAGGTTCCGCGGCCAGAACCCGGCGCTGTTCAACGCCACGGGTGTCTCGGATCATCCCTATCCGCAGGGTGAATCGCCGGCGAGCAGCGCCGGCAACAAGGTCGACTTCGCCCGCTTCAACGATCTCGGCAACCTGGCGCACGAGCTCGACCGCCTGACCCACGTCTACAGCTCGGGCAAGCACTTCGCGATCTACAACACCGAGTACGGCTACATCACCCGTCCCCCGAAGGGGGCGCCGTACCCGTCGCCCGCCACCGCGGCCTACTTCATCAACTGGGCCGAGTACCTCAGCTACAAGAACCCGCGGGTCAAGTCCTACATGCAGTACCTGCTGACCGACCCGCCGCCGAACGCCGGCGCCTACGCCGGTTTCGCCAGTGGGCTGGAGACCTACAAGGGCGCCAAGAAGGCGACCTTCTACGCCTTCCGGATGCCCGTGTACATGCCGCGCACGTCGTTCTCGCGCAATCAGAGCGTCGAGGTGTGGGGCGACGTCCGCCCGGCGCCGTTCGCGACCCTCGATGGCTTCGGCTCGCAGCACGCTCTGATCCAGCTCCAGTCGCAAGGCGCTTGGCGGACGATCTCGACGGTCACAGTCGCGAGAGCGACGGGCTATTTCGACGTCAGGATCAAGTTCCCCTCGAGTGGCACGGTTCGGATCGCCTGGACCTATCCGTCGACGGACTCGCTCCTGACGATCCCGGATGTCCAGGCGCAGACGATCTACAGCCGGACGTTCACGGTCAAGGTCAGCTAGGTCGCAGCCGTCAGCCTCCGCCCCAGCTCAAGGGGACAGCCGCAGCGATCGATCGCCTGGCGATCCCCACCCGACAGTCCGGATGTTGAATACTGGGTAGATGCCGCCGGGCTCGCCTGACCTGATCTCGCGCTTGATCGAGACATGCGGTCCTCAGCACGTACTGACGCACCCCCACGAGCTCGCCACATACGGCTCCGACGGCCTGCTGCACTACCACCAGCGGCCCACCGCGGCGGTGCTGCCCGCCACCGCCGAGGAGGTCCAGCAGGTCGTGCGGGCTTGCTACGAGTCGGGCACGCCATGGGTTGCGAGGGGCTCGGGAACCGGGTTGTCGGGGGGCGCGCTGCCGCTCGCCGAGGGCGTGCTGATCGTGCTCGCGCGGCTGCGGCGGATCCTCTCGATCGAGCTCGACGATTCGCTCGTCGTCGTCGAGCCGGGCGTCACCAACCTGGCTGTCTCCAAGGCGGTCGCGCCAAGCCACTTCTACCCGCCGGATCCCTCGAGCCAGATCGTCTGCTCGATTGGCGGCAATGTGGCCGAGAACTCCGGCGGCGCGCACTGCTTCAAGTACGGGTTCACGACCAACTACGTGGTCGGGCTCGAGGTGGTGCTACCTGACGGCAGCATCCTCCAATTGCGCCGCGACGACCCTGGCTATGACCTGCTGGGGGCGTTCGTCGGTTCGGAGGGCACGCTCGGCGTCGCGACCAAGATCTGGCTGCGGGTGGTGCCGGCCCCGGAGAGCGTGCGGACGATGCTCGCGTTCTTCGAGGACACCGGGGCGGCCGGCGACGCCGTGTCGGCGATCGTCGGCGAGGGACTGGTCCCGGGCGCGATCGAGATGATGGACAGCCTGTCGATCGAAGCGGCGGAGCAGGCAACCGGCGCCGGCTATCGGCTCGACGCGGGCGCGGCGCTGGTCGTCGAGCTTGATGGAGCGCGCGAGCAGTGCCTCGCGGGGCTCGAGCGGCTGATCGACCTCTGCGCCCGTGCCGGTGCCCTGGACGTCCGCGTCGCGCAGACCAGCGAGGAACGGGACCTGATCTGGCGCACGCGCAAGGCGGCGTTCGCAGCGATGGGCCGGATCGCGCCGGCCTATTACGTCCAGGACGGGGTGATCCCGCGCACCAGGCTGTCAGAGGTGCTGCGGCAGATAGACGCGCTCGCCGACGAGTACCAGCTCCGTGTGGCGAACGTGTTCCACGCCGGTGACGGCAACCTGCATCCATTGGTCTGTTACGACGCCGAGCGCGAGGGCGAGGCACAGCGGGCCGAGGAGCTGTCGGGCCTGATCATCAAGGCGTGCGTCGACGCGGGCGGCTCGATCACCGGTGAGCACGGCGTCGGGGTCGACAAGAAGGGCTACATGCCGTCGATGTTCGGCGAGGCCGACCTGGACGCCTTCCAACGCCTGCGGTGTGCGTTTGACCCGCGCGGGCTGGCCAATCCGGGCAAGGTGATGCCGACCCCACGCCTGTGCGGCGAGGTTCCCGGCCCGTATCGCGAGCACCCGCTCGAGCGCGCCGGGATCGCAGAGCGGTTCTAGGAGATGCCGACCGTCACTCAGGCCAAGCCGACGACATTTGAGAGCGCCGCCGCCGTGCTGGCGAGCGCCACCGCCGAGGATCGCGGGGTCAGGATCCGCGGCGGCGCCACAAAGCTCGACTGGGGCCTGCCGATCGCGCCGCCCGAAATCGAGCTCTCGACCACCGGTCTGAACCGGATCCTCGAGCACAACGCCGGGGACCTGACCGCGGTTCTCGAGGCCGGCGTGCCGCTCGCGGAGGCGCAGCGTACGTTCGCGGCTGCCGGCCAGATGCTCGCGCTCGATCCTCCGCTTGGGGTCGCCGAGGACGCCGAGCCCGCGGCGACAATCGGTGGCGTCGTCGCGACCGGGGACAGCGGGCCGCTGCGCCACCGCTATGGCCAGCCGCGCGACCTGATCGTCGGCGCGACGCTCGCGCTCAGCGACGGCTCGATCGCCCGCGCCGGCGGCAAGGTGATCAAGAACGTCGCCGGCTATGACCTCGCGAAGCTGTTCGCCGGCTCCTACGGAACGCTCGGCCTGATCCTGTCGGTCAGCGTCAGGCTCCATCCGTTGCAAGCGTCGAGCACGACCGCGCTCGGGGCGGCCATCGACGCCGACGCGCTGGCCGCGGCCGCGCTCGCGCTGTCGGCAGCGCCGCTCGAGTTCGACGCGCTCGACATCGCCTGGCGCGGTGGGCGTGGCGGTCTCTTGGCCCGCAGCGCCGGCCCCGAGCACGCCCGGCGGGCGCGGCGGACCGGCCGGCTGATGAACGAGCTCGGATTGCTGCAGGTCGAGGTCACGCCCGACGACCGGGGGCTGTGGGAGCGTCAGCGTGCCGGGCAGCGCTCCCGCGATCGAGCGATGGTTCGCGTCGCCGCCCGGCCGACCGCGCTGGCGGCCGTCCTGCGCGCGACCGACGCCTGCGACGGCACTCTGGTCGGCCGCGCCGCCCTGGGATGCAGCTACATCGAGGTCGCCCCCGACGCGGTCGGCACGCTGCGCGCCGCCCTCGGGCATCTCGCCCCCACGACCCTGCTCGACGCGCCGGCCGCGTGCCGTGCGCAGCATGACCCGTGGGGAGGCGGGCAGCGCGCGGCGGTCGAGCTGATGCGCAGCGTCAAGGCACGCTTTGACCCGGCGGCGACCTGCAATCCCGGCCTGTTCGTGGGCGGCATCTGAGATGGCGGCGTTCGACCTCCAGCGCCAGCCCGAGCAGTCCGTGATCGATGACTGCGTGCACTGCGGCTTCTGCCTCGACAGTTGTCCGACATACGTGCTGTGGGGCGCCGAGGCCGATTCACCACGCGGCCGGATCGTGCTGATCGCCGAGGGCCTGACCGAGGCGTCGACGCTTTCCGACGAGATGGTGACCCACTTCGACCGTTGCCTCGGGTGCATGGCGTGCGTCACCGCGTGCCCGTCTGGGGTGCGCTACGACCGGCTGATCGAGCGTGTTCGGCCCCAGGTTGAGCGCCACCACGAGCGGACCCGGTCAGAGCGGGCGCTGCGACGCCTTCTGTACGAGACCCTCCCCCACCCGCGCCGCCTGCGAGCGCTGGTGCCGATGCTGGCGGTAGCCCGTCGGCTGGGGGTCGAGCGCCTGCCCGACCGTCTGTCGGTGCTCGCCAAGGTCGCGCCGCGCACGACCGGCACGATCCCGGATATCCCTGAGCGCACGCCGGCCGTCGGGGCCCAGCGTGGACGGGTAGGACTGCTGCTCGGGTGCGTGCAGCGCGTCTTTTACCCGGAGGTGCACCTCGCTACGATTCAGACGCTTGCCGCGGAGGGGTTCGAGGTGATCGCGTCAAGCAGCCCTGACTGTTGCGGGGCGCTCGAGCTGCACGGCGGCGCCGAGCCGGCCGCGGTCGAGCGAGCGCGCGCCACGATCGCGGCGTTCTCGCAGGCCAGCAGCAACGGGTTCGACCACATCGTCGTCAACGCCGCCGGCTGCGGTTCGGCGATGAAGGACTATGGCGAGCTGCTCGGGAGCGCCGAGGCGGTCGAATTCTCGGCGCGGGTGAAGGACGTCTGCGAGCTGCTGGGCTCGATCGAGCCGCGGGCGCCGCGCGGCGCAGTGCCGCTCCGCGTCGCCTACCACGACGCATGCCATCTCGCCCACGCTCAGCGCGTGCGCGCCCAGCCGCGGGCGCTGCTGGAGGCGATCCCGGCACTAGAGCTCGTCGAGGTAGCGACCGAGCGCGACGTGTGCTGCGGCTCGGCCGGGATTTACAACCTGGTCCAGCCCGAGGCCGCTGCCGAGCTCGGGAGACGCAAGGCGCACAACCTGCTCGCGACCGGCGCGCAGGTGATTGCAGCCGGCAACCCGGGCTGCGCGGCCCAGCTCGACCTTCACCTGCGCGAACTCGGTCAGCCAATCCCGATCAAGCACCCGATCGAGCTTGTCTGGCGCTCAATCAGCGCCGCGGCCGCCGGCGTGTCGCCCGTCTGATCGCTCCGTCAGGCGGTGCGTTATTTCCCCCCGGCGCGGGTAGCTATCCCACGGCGCGCAGAAGTGACGGTAGGCACTAATAAGGAGAGCGCATGATCGTACTCGGAATTATCTTGCTGATAATCGGTTTCATAGCCAGTATCCCGATCCTATGGACGCTCGGGATCATCCTGCTGGTGGTAGGAGCAGTCCTCTATCTGCTGGGCAGCATGGGCCGCGCTGTCGGTGGCCGAAGGCATTACTACTGACGGTCACGTAACGGATCGGCCGCGCGGCGCGTGCCGCGCGGCCCAAGCCTTCCGCTGGGGCGTCAGCGGATGTTGAGCCCGACGCCCGAGCTGAGCGACGAGATGTCGTTGCTCAGGCCGACGAAGAACAGCATCAGGATCAGCACGAAGCCGACCATTCCCGCTCGCTCCATGACCGCGAACGGGATCCTGCGGCCGCGGATCTTCTCGGCAACCGCCCAGAAAATGTGACCCCCGTCGAGCGGCAGGAACGGGAACAGGTTGATGATGCCAAGCGACAGCGAGACGAGCGCCAGCAGCTCGAGCGCCAGCGAGGCGCTGGTCGCGAACGACTGCTGGGCCACCGTGTAGACACCGACGACCCCGTGGAGCTGGGCACGCTCCTTGGGCTCGAAGATCCGCGCGATCGTCGAGACCGTCTGGCGTGTGACCGACCAGATGCTCGAGACGCTCGCCGAGGCAGCTTTGACCGGCCCAGGATAGATCGTCGTCACGCCGAACAGAAAGCCGAGCTCGGTCCGGTGATCGGATGCGCTGTAGCGGGGCCTGACCATGAACGTCAGCAGCTGCCCATGGCGGTTGACGACGATCGTGACCGGCCTCGCCGCCTGACAGTCGGGAGTCTGGGTGCCCACGCAGCGGTCGGCGCCGATCTGGGCGCGGATCCGCTCGTACGACCCACTCACGCCGTTGACCGACACGATCCGATCGCCCGGCTTGAGCACGGTCGCCGCCGGGCTGCCGTGCTCGACCCCGGCCACGTTCATCGACGGTCCGCCGGCCTGTCCGTTCGACATCAGCAGCACCCAGATGATCAGAAACGCGATCAGGATGTTGACCGCCGGACCGGCGCTGATCACGAAGATCCGCTTCCACACCGGCTGGTTGTAGTAGGCGCGCGGCCGAACGCTGTCGGGCATCTCCTCGTTCGGGTTCATGCCGGTGATCTTCACGTAGCCACCCAGCGGGATCGGTCCGATCCCGTACTCCGTCTCGCCGCGCCTGAACTTGACCAGCATCGGTCCGAAGAACAGCGAGAACCGCTCCACGCGCATGCCGACGGTCTTCGCAGCCGCGAAGTGGCCGGCCTCGTGCAGGATGATCAACGCGGCAAAGCCGAGGAACGCCAATACGTAGGACATCGGTCGCCCAGTGTGCCAAGTCCGGGTAATAAAACCTTCAGGCTTTCGCCCGCGCCTCGACGAGCTCGCCCGCGACCTTGCGGGCATCTCCGTCAGCGTCGGCCAGCGTGTCGAACGAGTGCACGCGCTGTGAGGGCAGGCGCGTGAGCGTCTCCTCGATCACGGCCGCGATTTCCAAAAACCGCAGCCGCCCGCCAAGAAAGGCGTGCACCGCGACCTCGTTGGCGGCATTGAGGGTGCAGGGGGCCGTCCCCCCGCTGGCGCCAGCCTCGCGCGCCAGCGCCAGGCAGGAGAAGGTCTCCACGTCGACCTGCTCGAACGTCAGCTCTCCCAGCGCGGCCAGGTCCAGCCTCGCGACCGGCACTTCGATCCGCTCCGGATAGTGGAGCCCGTAGGAGATCGGCACCCGCATGTCGGGGTAGCCGAGGTGCGCGAGCGTCGCGCCGTCGCACAGCTGGATCAGGCTATGGATGATCGACTGCGGGTGGACGATCACGTCGATGGCGCTGTACGGCGTCCCGAACAGGTGGTGCGCCTCGATCAGCTCAAGGCCCTTGTTCATCAGCGTCGCCGAGTCGATCGTGATCTTGCCACCCATCGCCCAGGTGGGGTGAGCGAGCGCCTGCTCGACGGTCACGTCCTCGAGTTCAGCGGCGGCCCGGCCCCGGAACGGACCTCCAGAGGCGGTCAGTACCAGCCGCTGGACGTTGTCGCGACGTTCGGTCGCAAGCAGCTGGTGCAGGGCCGAATGCTCGGAGTCGACCGGGATGATCGCAGCGCCGGTCGCATCGGCGAGCTGCATCACGAGCTCGCCGCCGACGACCAGCGACTCCTTGTTGGCGAGCGCCAGATCGATCCCCTCTCCCAGGGTCGCAACCGTCGGGACCAGGCCCGCCGAGCCGACGATCGCGTTCAGGACCAGGTCGCAACCGGCCTCGGTGATCAGGTTCACGAGTCCGTCGGGTCCGGCCAGCGTTTCGCCGGTCCAGGCTTCGCCGGCGCGGGCCGCCGCGTCGCGGTCGGCGAGCGCGATCCGCTGCACGCCGTGCTCTCGGGCCTGAGCTACCAGGGACTCCCAGTCGCCGCCGGCGCTCAGCCCCACGACCTCGAGCTCGTCGTCGGTCCCGTGCGATACGACGTCGAGCGCCTGGACGCCGATCGATCCTGTCGAGCCGAGGATCACGAGGCGGCGGGTCACGGCGTGGATTGTAGGAACGGCTATCCAGCCTGCGCGTGGCGCATCAGTGCATGACGGCCAGCCACACGTAATAGCCCGCGACGACCGTGAAGATCACGGAGTCGAGCCGGTCGAGCGCCCCACCGTGGGCTCCGAAGATGGTGCCGGCATCCTTCGCGCCGGCGTCACGCTTGACGACCGACTCGAACAGGTCGCCGACCGGCCCCAGCACGGCGACGGTCAGTCCCAGCAGCAGCGCGTCGCCCTGCGTCAGCCAACTCTGGTAGAGGCCTGCGATGAACACGGCCAGGATCGCGATCAGCATCCCGCAGAACAGACCCTCGACCGTCTTGTTGGGCGAGATGGCCGGCGCCAGGGGGCGTCGGCCGAACAGTCGGCCGCCGAAATAGGCGGCGGTGTCGGCCAGAAAGGTCCCGATCAGGACATCGATGATGACCGCCCCACCGTGGGGCAACTGGCGCAGCAGCTCGGCGTGGGCGAACGCGAACCCGAGCCAGTAGACGCCCAGCAACGTGCCCGCAATCGAGACCGTCGCGGCGCCGCGCTGCCCGCGCCCGATCACGACCAGGAACGCCACCGGCAGCGTCACCACGGCGATCTCGAGCACTGTCGCGGCGCTGCCGTAGCGCGCCCCGATCACCATCGCAGCGAGCGCCGCCAGCCCGACTCCCTGCGCCGGCCGCCAACGGTCGAGCATTCGGTACAGCTCATACATGCATACCGCCCCGATCGCGATCATTAGCAGCCCCCACGCCAGCCCGCCGAGGTCGACGAAGATGATCGCGATGATCGCGGCCGGGACAGCGACCGCCACCCGCGGCCAGAGATCCGAGCGCTGGCGCTCGGATGAACCGGCTGTGCGCTCGCGTCGCGGACGCGTACGCCGCGCGGCGGGCTCTGACTCCTCAGGCCCTGATCTCGTCGACCGCCGGCCGGCTCCCCGGCGCGGCTCGTCTCCGCTTGGAGAACGGCGCCCGCTCGACATCAGCGACCCCCGAAGCGCCGCCGCCGGGCTGCGAACTCGTCGAGCGTCTGCTCGAACGCCGCGCGTGAGAAGTCCGGCCACAGCTCGTCGCGAAACGTGAACTCCGAGTACGCCGACTGCCACAGCAGGTAGTTGGAAATTCGCTGCTCGCCGCTGGTACGAATGATCAGTTCCGGGTCGTGCATGTCGGGCGCGTACAGGTGCGCGCTGAACTCCGCTTCGGTCGTCCCGGTAAAGGTTCGTGCTGCGTCGACGATCTCCGCCCGGCCCCCGTAATTGAATGCCACGAACAGCGTGATCCGGGTGTTGGCGCGGGTCGTCTCCTCGGCCCATTGCATCCGCTCGATCAGGTCACGACCGACCGGGGCCGCACGGCGGCCGATGAAACGCATCCTGACACCCTCAGCGTCGAGCTCGGGCGTCTCCTGCTCGATCCGGCGGGCGAACATCGCCATCAGCGCCGCGACCTCGGCCTCGTCGCGGGACCAGTTCTCGGTCGAGAACGAGTACACGGTGAGCTCCTCGATTCCGAGCTCGGCCGCGTCGCGCAGGCGCGCCTTGACGGTGTCAGCGCCAGCCTCATGCCCCGCCACCACCGGCAGCCCGCGCCGCCGCGCCCAGCGGCCGTTGCCGTCCGTGATGATCGCGACGTAGCGTGGACGCCCGCCGATCTGGACGACGTTGGCGCCCACTAGACCTCGAGGATCTCTTCTTCCTTGAGCTTGAGCGACTCGTCCAGCTCGTGGATCCGCGCGTCGGTGACCTTCTGCAGCTCGACCTCCGCCCGGTGCTCGTCGTCGGAGCCCGCCTCGCCGGCTTCCTTGAGCTCGCGGAGGTCGTGCATCACGTCACGACGGACGTTGCGGACCGCGACCCGGCCCTCCTCCGCTATGTGGCGCACGACCTTGACCAGCTGGTGTCGGCGTTCCTCGGTCAGTTCCGGGACGCCGAGCCGGATCAGGTTGCCGTCGTTGGACGGGGTCAGGCCGACGTCGGATTCGAGGATCGAACGCTCGATCGCCTTGATCGAGCTCTTGTCATACGGCTGCACGGTCAGCAGCCGCGGTTCTGGGGCGGTGATCGTCGCCAGCTGCTTGAGCGGCGTCGCGGTACCGTAGTAGTCGACCACAATCCGGTCCAGCAGCGCGGGACTGGCTCGACCGGTGCGGATTGATCCGAACTCGTGGCGCGTCGACTCGACCGACTTTGTCATCCGATCGCGCGCATCAGCTAGCAGCTCGTCGATCAGTTCGCTCATGTTCTCACCAGCGTCCCTACTCGTTCGCCTGACACTATCTTGTCGATGTTCCGCTCGTCGGCCATGTTGAACACGACGATCGGCAGGTTGTTATCCATGCAGAGCGCGAACGCGGTCGAGTCCATCACCGCGAGCCCCCGGGTCAGGGCGTCCTTGTGCGTGATCTCCGGGATGAACTCGGCGTTGGGGTCAAGCGCCGGGTCCGCCGTGTAGACGCCTTTGACGTCGTTCTTGGCCATCAGGATGATCTCCGCGTGCAGCTCCGCCGCCCGCAGCGCCGCGGCCGTATCGGTCGTGAAGAACGGGTTGCCGGTACCGGCCGCGAAGATCACGATCCGACCCTTCTCGAGGTGGCGGATCGCCCGCCGTCGGATGTACGGCTCGGCGACCTCCGAGATCGTGATCGCCGACTGCACACGGGTCGCAACCTGCTCCTTCTCGAGCGCGTCCTGGAGCGCCAGCGCGTTCAGCACCGTGGCGAGCATGCCCATGTAATCGCCGGTCGCTCGATCCATCCCCCGCGCCGCCGCCCGCAGGCCGCGGTAGATGTTGCCGCCCCCGACGACGATCGCGATCTCGATTCCTCGCCCGTGCACGGCGGCGACCTCGCGGGCAATCGCCTGCACCCGCTCGGGGTCGGTGCCATATGGCATCTCCCCCATCAGCGCCTCGCCCGACAGCTTCAGCAGGATCCGACGATAGGCGGGCGGCTGCGTCGCGGAGTCAGCCGGCACGGGGTCGCCCGCCTCAGCCGCCGACGGCAAACCGGGAGAAACGGCGGATGACCACGTTCTCGCGCGTCTCGGCCGACAGCGCGGCGCGGAGCTCCTCGATCGTCTTGCCGCTGTGCTTGTCCTCATTGACGTGCTTCTGGCGCAGCAACACGACGTCGTCGAGCCACTTGTCGAGCTTGCCGGCGACGATTCGCTCGCGGACGTTCTCCGGGCGATCGGCCGCCTGCTCGGTCGCGATCCGCTCCTCGGTCTCGCGGACCTCGGCCGGGACGTCGTCCTCGGTGATCGCCAGCGGATTGGCGGCCGCGATATGGAGGGCGAGGTCGCGCGCGAACTCGACAAACCGCTCGTTGCGAGCCACGAAGTCCGTCTGGCAGTCGACCTCGACCAGCACGCCGATCCTGTTGCCAGCGTGTATATACGACTGGACGACGCCCTCGCGGGCTTCCTCACCCGCGCGCTTGGCCGCCTGGGCCTCGCCGCGCGAGCGCAGCAGCTCGGTCGCCTTCTCGAGATCGCCCTTGGCCTCGGCGAGCGCATCGCGACACGCGAGCATGCCCGCGCCCGTGCGGTCGCGCAGCGCCTTGACGTCCTGAGCTCGGATCTCGCTCATGCCTGCTCCTGCTCGGTCGGGTCGGCGTCGGCGGCCGGCGCAGTCGTCTCCTGCTCGGTCGCGTCGGCGTCGGCGGCTGGCGCAGTCGCCTCCTCCTCGGTCGCCGCGGCGGCCTCGGGTGGTGCGGGCTCAGGCTCGGAGGCCTCCTCCGGCGCGGGCTCTGGCTCGGGCTCGGGGGCCGCGTGGGCGCCAGCCGCCTCGGCCACCTCGGGCGCCGCTGCGGCGGGTTCGGGCGGCGCCTGCGGCGGCGACGTCGGAGCGGCATCCTCTGGGTCAGGCGCCGGCGGTGCGACAGCTGCCTCCGCGGTCTGCGCCGCGGGCGCTTCCTGGACGGTGGGCGCCTCCTGGACTGTGGGCGCCTCCTGCGACTGGGCGGAAGCCGCCTCGGCAGCCTGGCGAGCCTGCTCCTCGGCCTCCCGACGGGCCTGCTCCTCGGCCGCCGCGCGCTCCTCGGCCTCGCGGCGCGCCTGCTCCTCGGCCTCGCGACGGGCCTGCTCCTCGGCCTCCTGGCGCTCGCGCTCGAGCCGTGCGGCCTCCTCCTCGGCGCGGAAGATCCCGTGGCCCTGCGCGACGACGTCGCCGATCGCGCTCGTGATCGCAGCGCACGAGCGGA
>JBKQJQ010000565.1:0-6067 GCA_052147875.1 Solirubrobacteraceae bacterium
TTCAGCCGGCAGAGCGCCAACACCGTTCCCGGGATCGTCTTGTCGCAGCCGCTGATCGCGACGACCGCGTCGAACATGTGCGCGTCGCAGACGAGCTCGATCGAGTCGGCGATCACCTCGCGACTGACCAGCGATGCCCTCATCCCCTCGCTCCCCATCGTGATCCCGTCCGAGATCGCGATCGTGTTGAGCTCCATCGGCGTGCCGCCCGCCTGGCGGATCCCGTCCTTGACCTTGGCGGCGAGCGCTCGGAGATGGAAGTTGCACGGCATCGTCTCGATCCACGTGTTGGCGACCGCCACCAGCGGCTTGGCGAGCGCGTCCTCGTCGTAGCCGATCCCCTTCAGGAAGGCGCGCGCGGCGGCGCGATCGGTCCCCTCGGTCAGGGCGCGGCTGTGGCGTTTGAGGTCCGTGGCGGTGCTCATCGCGGGCGGCGCGAACTGTATCGCTCGGGGTCGCGTGGGATTTTTTCGTTCATCTACGACGAGGATCCCCCGCGCAACTGCCGGGGTCGCGCGCGGAGGCCCGGATCAACCGGGGGCTGCGCGCGGAGGCCCGGATCAACCGGCGGCGTCGAGCGGCGTCGAGGCCTCGTCGTGGCCGGCGACGCGGATCCGCGCCCGCTCCCACTGGGCCAGCCGCCAGAGGTCGCGCTTGACGCGCGCCGGGTCGAGCTGGCGCCCCGGCAGGTGCATGTTGGCGGTCGAGATCAGCCGCCGCTCGTCGCCGGTCAGCGCCATCCATTTGGCGAGCACGTCGTCGGAGTCCGGCAGCCGGGCGCTCCCGTACGGCCGGGTCTCGTCTGGGAACGCGACGCAGTACTCGTTCAGCAGCCGGTGCGTCTGCGCCAGGTAGGCGACGATCGCGCGGTGGGGATAGATCAGGTACGCGTACGCGGCGCCGCCCGTACCCCCCGCCTCGGCCGGTCCATCGGCCTGCGTGCCCCACACGCGGATGAAACCGAGGTCGCGGTACATCGCCCACTCCTCCTCGTTGACGCACGAGCGCATCAGCGCCCGCGCGCGCTGCTCGGCGCGGCGCTCGCGGCCCGGGTCGTACGGGACCACAGAAGCCGCCTGCCGGCGCGCGCGGAACCGCGACCACAGCTCCTCGATCTTCGGCAGCAGCTCTTCGGACAGCAGGGCGAGTGCGACGAGCGCGGTCGCGACGAGCGCCAGCAGCACGGCCGGCCTAGCGCCCGCCCGCCGCCCGCGGGAAGAAGATCACGCGGTCGGCATCCCGCGGGATGTCGTCGAACGAACGGACCATCTGCGCGTCGCGGTGGCCGGCCTGCTCGCGCGGCACCGCGGCCCATAGGCCGGCGTCGAGCTGCCGGCGGAACTCCTCGATCAGCCGCTGCTCGTCGTCCGCAAGCTCGACGTCACCCTCGGCGATCAGCACCTCACCATGCCCAGGCTTCATCCTCAGGAAGCGCACCGGCGGATTATGTCACGCCAAGGATGTCGACCGGACCCGGCCCGCGCCCGATTCCAATCAGCCCGTCACGCACCGCCTCAGACGCCCTGCGCTTGGCCTCGCGTGCCGCCTGAAGCGGCATATCCCCCCACGCCAGCCGCGCCGCCAGCACCGATGAGTGCGTGCAGCCCGACCCGTGAGCGGCACCGTCGGGATAGCGGGCGCCGGGGATCTCGACCAGCTGCGAGCCGTCGTAGAAGACATCGCTCGCGACTTCCCGATGACCGCCGGTGATCACGACCACGTGCGGCCCCAGAGCGTGGATCGCGCGGGCCAGCTCTGCAACATCGTCCTCGCGGCCTCCCAGCAGCGCGCGCGCCTCGGGCAGATTCGGGGTCACCACCGTCGCGCGCGGCAGCAGCAGCTCGACGAGCGCGCCCCGCGCGGACGGATCGAGCAGCTCGGCGCCGGACTCGGACACCATCACGGGATCGAGCACGACCGGCGTTCCGGTCTCGAGCAGGTCGAGCGTCGCGGCGACCGCCTCGATCGTCGCCACCGTGCCGAGCATGCCGATCTTGACCGCATCGATGCCGATGTCCTGTGCGACCGCCTTGACCTGGGCGACGATCACGTCGGGCGGGACGGCGTGGACCGCGGTGACACCGACCGTGTTCTGTGCCGTGATCGCCGTCACTGCGGTCATCCCGTGGGCGCCGCAGGCGGCAAACGCCTTCAGGTCGGCCTGGATCCCGGCGCCGCCACCGGAGTCCGAGCCCGCGATCGACAGCACACGGGGAATGCGACGGACAGGCATGGGAGCGAGCGAGCTTACTTCGCTACCAGCGCCGGACCGCGTAGCGGCCGCCGGGCTGGCGCTCGATCCTGCCGGCGAGCTCGAGCGACGCGAGCGACGCGAGCGCCTGATCGGCCCGCATGCCCGCGCGCTTGACCGCCGTGGCGGTGGCGTGGCCCTCGGCGAGCGCGCCCAGCAGCGCGTCGGTCTGGGGGTCCAACGGCGCCGGCGCTGCGAGGCGCCGCTGGCCGGGACCGAAGAGTGCGTCGAGGATCTGCTCGGGGCCCTCGATCAGCTGCGCGCCGTCGCGCAGCAGCTGGTGTGTTCCGCGTGCAAGCGGCGACGTGACCCGCCCGGGGACGGCTCCAACGATCCGGTCGAGCCGCCGCGCATGGCGCGCGGTGACCAGCGCGCCGGAACGCGGTCGTGCCTCGACGACGACGGTCATCGCTGACAGCGCGGCGATCAGGCGGTTGCGGGCGGGGAACATCCAGCGCCGCGGGCTCGTACCAGGCGGCAGCTCGGAGACGACCGCACCGGCCGCCTTTATCCGCGCGTGAAGTCCGCGGGCCCGGGACGGGTACGGCCGCTCGGGAGCGCCCGCCAGCACCGCGAACGTCGTTCCGCCCCCGTTCACGGCGCCGCGGTGCGCGGCCGTGTCGATCCCAGAGGCCATGCCACTGATCACCGCTACACCGGCGATCGCGGCGCCGCGGGCGAGCGAGCCCGCGACTTCGACCCCGTACGGTGACGGGCGCCTTGCCCCGACGATCGCGACGCACGGGTCCTCGAGCCGCTCGAGGTCGCCAACGATGTGCAGCACCGCGGGCGGCGACTCGAGCTGGCGCAGGGACGCCGGGTAGCGCTCGTCGCAGCGGCACACCTGCTCGACGGCGGCGGCGGTCGCGTTCGCGCGCGCCGTGGCCGGGTCGAAGCGGTCGCGCTCGCACTCGACAGCGGCCCGCGCCTTGCCCGCCAGCGCCGCGATCAGGTCGCCATCTTCGAGCGCCAGCAGCTCGTCGATCCGGTCGCGATGCTGGTCGATGTGTCCGGCCAGCCGAGCCAGCAGCCAGGTGCGCGCCAGGCATTGCCCGCAGGCGCCGGTCATGGTGCGAACGCCGTCTCGGCGCCAGTGCGCTGGCGCAGGCTCAGCGCGGTCAGCACATCAGACCGCGAGACCCGGTCGCGGGCGCCGAGATCGGCGATCGTCCGTGCCACTCGTAGAACCCGATGGCGGCCGCGCGCGCTCAGCATCCCGGCGGCATAAGCCCGACTCAGCTCGTGCTCCGCATCCTCCTCGGCCCGCGCGAGCCGATGCGTGGTGGGAATGTCCAGCTCGCCGTTGCAGTGCGCGCCCGTGCCGTGAAGCCGTCGCCGCTGGCGCTCCCGGGCGGCAGCGACCCGCTCGCGCGCAAGCGCCGACCTGGTCGTCGGGTCCGCCCGCAACTCGTCCGCGGACGGGCGCTGGACGTCGATCACGAGATCCATGCGGTCGAGCAGTGGCCCGCTCAGGCGCCGCCGGTGACGTCGCAGCTCGGCCTCGCCACAGCTGCACCGGTCGTCGTCGACGCCGGCAAACCCGCACGGGCAGGGATTGGTCGCGGCGACCAGCATGAACCGTGTCGGCAGCCGCAGCGCCCGCTGTCCGCGCACGATCGTGACGCTCCCGTCCTCGATTGGCTGACGGAGCGCGTCGAGGCTCGAGCGCTGAAACTCAGACAGCTCGTCCAGAAACAGGACTCCGTGATGGGCAAGCGTCGCTTCGCCCGGCTGCGGCGGCGAGCCCCCGCCCGCCAGCCCGGACGGCGAAATCGTGTGGTGCGGCGCGCGGAACGGGCGCGCGACGATCAGCGGTCCGGCGTGCGCCCCAGCGACGCTGTGGATCCGCGTCACCTCGATCGCCTCAGCCCGCGTGAGCTCGGGCAGAATCGACGGCAGCCGCCGTGCCAGCATCGTCTTGCCGGTCCCGGGCGCGCCCTCCATCAGCAGGTTGTGGCCGCCGGCCGCGGCGATCTCGAGCGCTAGGAGCGGTGCCGCGTGTCCCCGGACGTCGGCCAGGTCAGGCAACCGGACGGCGGGCCGCGAGCCGTTTGGCGAGTCCGGCAGCGCCGGCGGGTCGGCGCCTTTGAGAACTGCCGCCGCGGAGCGAAGATCGGCGACCGCGACGATCTCCAAGCCGGTCACGAGCGCCGCCTCGTGCGCCCGCTGGCGCGGCACGATCAGCCGCCGGCACCCGGCTCCCCGCGCTCCCTCGGCGATCGCCAGCGCTCCGGGCGAGTCGCGCAGCTCACCACCGAGCGACAGCTCCCCGAAGACCGCGTACTCGTGCAGCACCTCGCGTGGCACCTGGCCGCTGGACGCGAGCACCCCGACCGCCAGCGCCGTGTCAAACCCCGGTCCTGCCTTGCGCAGCGACGCCGGCGCCAGGTTGGCGGTGATCCGCGTGGCCGGGAACTCGAACCCCGAGTTGAGGATCGCTGCCCGGATCCGGTCGCGCGACTCGCGCACGGCCGTATCGCCGAGCCCGACGATCGTGAACGACGGCAGCCCGGCGCGGATGTCGACCTCGACCCACACCTGGCGCGGGTGCACCCCGTCGATCGTGAACGTCAGGACCCGAGCGAGCATCGGCCCAAGCTACGGACGAGTCCGCCACCGTTGGGTGACAGAGGTGACGATTGTGTGCCGATCTGCCAGGCGGCTGGGGACGCAAACGTTGCGGCCGTTACCCACGCGCCACGCGCCGATAGCTAGCGTCGCCGGTCGATGCGTGGTGACATGCGAAAGCGGCTGGGCGCCGAGGGCGAGGAGCTCGCCGCGCAACACCTCAGGCGGCGTGGCTTCGAGATCGTCGACCGCAACTACCGGACGCGTCGGGGCGAGCTCGACGTCGTCGCCTTCGACGGGCGCGTGCTGGCTTTCGTGGAAGTCAAGACTCGGCGGGCGGGCGGCGCCTGCGGCGGGGCGCTGGAGGCGCTCAGCGCCGCCAAGCAGTCCCAGGTTCGCCGGATCGCCGCGAGCTGGCTGCACGAGCGCGGTCGCGACCGCCCATTCGCCGCGGTTGTGCGCTTCGACGCGATCGGGGTGACGGTCGACGCGATCGGGCGGCTGGTGTCCCTCGAGCACCTCGAGGGGGCGTTCTAGGAGGGTGCTGCGACTAACTGCACCTCAGCGACAGTTAGTCACGGCACCCCTTCCCGGGGGCGAGCCGCGGGGCCCCCGGCGACGGTCAGCCCAGCGCCAGCTGCTGGTACGCGATCGACTGAAACGACAGCCGGTGCAGTGGCGAGAGCCCGATCCGTTCGATCGCCTCGCGATGCTCCGGAGTCGAGTAGCCGACGTGTTGGGCGAACTCCCAGCCGGGGTGCGCGGCGTCGGCGCGGCGCATGAAGCGGTCCCGGGTCTCCTTTGCCAGCACCGAGGCGGCCGCGATCGCGGCGCTCTTCGCGTCGCCCCCGATCACTGCGCGTTGATCGTGTCCGAGCCCCGCCACCGGGAAGCCGTCGCTCAGGCAGATGCACCCAGCGCAGGCGACAGCTGCGAGCGCGTCTCGCAGCGCCGCAAGGTTGGTCTTGTGCAGCCCCCGCGCGTCGATCCCGGGTGCGCAGCGCGAGACGATCGCGACCCGCGACGCGAGGGCGAGGATCACCGGGTAGAGCGCCGCGCGGGCCTCGGACGTCTGCTGTTTTGAGTCGTTCAGCGATCCGAGCGCCCTGGCCTGGGCGGGGCCGATCCGCTCCATGTCGAGCAGCACCGCGGCCGCCACGAGCGGGCCCGCAAGCGAGCCGCGGCCCGCCTCGTCGGCTCCGGCGATGAACCGCGCGCCGAGCCCGCGGTCGAAGTTCAGCAGGCGCC
>JBKQJQ010000566.1:0-11003 GCA_052147875.1 Solirubrobacteraceae bacterium
TCGTGTCGGTCGTCCTCAACGCGAGCGGCTTCAACAACCTGCTCGAGCAGATCGCGTTCCTGGACCGCGCCGAGCACCAGCAGCAGGTCGTGATCGCGCTGACGCGGCAGGCCAAGCGCGAGGCCGACGCGGCGGCCGTCCGGCTCACGAAGCTCGAGGTGGCCGACCGCCGGATCGCCGCCGGGGCGACGCTACGCGCCAACGCGCTGCAGGGGATGAATGAACTCTTGCAATCACGTCAGGGAGCGCTGCAGCGGGCGCGCTACGCGCAGCAGCTGGCGCTTGACGCCGTGCAGGCCGAGGGTCAGCAGCTCGAGTCGAGGATCGCCCGGATCCGTGCCCAGCAGGCAGCCGCCGCGGCGGCTGCGCGGGCGGCCGCGGCGGCGCAGTCGGCGCCACAAGCGCCGGTGGGTTCCCCGTCGGCTCCGCCGTCGCTCGGACCGTCCGGTGGCTGGGCGATCCCATACGCGATCGTGCTGTGCGAATCGGGCGGTCAGAACCTGCCGCCCAACAGCGCCGGCGCGTCGGGCTATTACCAGATCATCCCCTCGACCTGGAGGCTGTTTGGCGGCACCGGTCCGGCCGCGTACCTGGCGAGCAAGGCCAAGCAGGACGCGGTGGCAACGCGGATCTGGAACGGCGGCGCCGGCGCGTCGAATTGGGTCTGCGCCGGAATCGTCGGGATTCACTGATTCCAAAGCACCGACCGCGCTCGGCCATCGGTCCAATCTTTAGCGTCCGGTGCGGTGGTCGCGGCTACGCTGCGGCGCGTGAATCGGCGCACATTCCGGATTCTGTACATCGTCGTGGTCTTGTTCGCGGCGCTGTCCATCCGGCTCGTCTACATTGCCGACACGCCGTACAAGGCGATCAACGACGCCGGCACCTACAACCGCCTGGCGAGCGGCGTCGCGCGGACCGGTGACTACTCGGTCGGCGACGGCCGCCACACCGGTGCCGGCGGCTCGAGCGGGCGGACCGCGTACTTCCCGCCCGGGTTCCCCTACTTCCTCGCGGTCGTCGATCTGATCGACGGCCACCGAGCGGGCGGCAAGGCGGCGATCGAGCCGGCCCGCACAGCGCAAGCCGTGCTCGGGACGGTCACGGTTGGCTTGATCGGGCTCGTTGCCTGGGAGGCGTTCGGCGAGGCGATCGCGCTGGTGGCGATGGCGCTCGCGGCTGCCTATCCGGTGTTCATCGAGATGTCAGGTGTGCTGATGGCCGAGAACCTGCTGCTGGTGTTCGAGCTCGCCGCCGTCTGGGCCGCGCTGCGCGCGCACCGCGCCCGTTACCCGTACGTCTGGATCGGCGCCACCGGGATCCTGCTCGGCCTGGCGACGCTGACGCACCAGAACGCGATCGTGTTCGTGATCCCGCTCGGGTTCGCGGCCGTGTCGGCGTGCGGCCGGCGCGTTACGCCTGCCGCCGTCACCGCGCACGACGGCGGCAGCATGGTCGTGACCGCGACCGGAATCCACGGCCGGCCTGAGATGAGGACCCAGCCCCGCGACCGATGGTGGACCGGACGTGGGAAAGCAGCCGGGGCGGTGGCGCTGCTGCTGGTGACGACGGTGCTGATGATCCTCCCGTGGACGATCCGCAACGCGGTCGAGCTGCACCATTTCATCCCGGTGTCAGACGAGACCGGGATCACGCTGGTCGGCACCTACAACCCGACCTCGGCTGCTTACTCACCGGTCCCGTACAAGTGGCGCTTCTTCTGGAAGATCCCCGCGGACGCCGGACTGGTTCGCGAGGTCGGTCAATACACGGAGCCAGCGCTGAGCGCCAAGCTCGAATCTCAGGCGCTGGACTACATCGGCAATCATCCGGTCGCGCCGCTGGCTGTCGCCTACCACAACACCCTGCGGATGTTCGAGCTCGAGGGGACCAGAGCCTGGCACGCCTCCGCGATTGCGCTCGACATTCCATATGCGAACGCCCGCGCCGGCGTGGTCGCGTTCTGGCTGCTGTGCCTGCTGGCGCTGGCCGGGATCGCGACCCGCGCCGCCCGCGCAGCACCGCGGTGGATCTGGTGGCTGCCGGTCCTCTACGCGGTGAGCATCGTGTTCGTCAACGTCGAGACGCCGAGGTTCCGTGAGCCGATCGACCCGTTCCTGATCCTGCTGGCGGCTTGCGCGGTCGTGACCGCGTTCACGCGGCTGATGACCGCCTTGAGAAGGTCCCGGGCGCCGATCTAAGACTGCGCCGTGCGCCAGTCCGGCGTCGTCGGCGCGCGGCGAGGCTGGCGACCCATCGCGAGCTGGTCGAGGTGCGCGAGCGCCTGACCCGAACCCACGGCAACGCAGGTGAGCGGCGATTCCGCTCGATAGACCGGCATCCCGGTCTCGAGCGCGACCAGCTCGTCGAAGCCGCGGACCAGGGTCCCGCCGCCGGCGAGCAGGATTCCGTCGCGCGCGATGTCGCTCGCCAGCTCCGGTGGTGTCTGCTCAAGCGTGTCGCGGATCGCCTGCAGGATCTCGCGCAGCGGGCCCGAAATCGCGGAGCGGACCTCCTCGCTGCGGAGCTGCACCGCGGTCGGCAGACCGGTCACCAGGTGGCGGCCACGGACCTCGAACGTGCCCTCCTGGTCGCCCAGCGGCACCGCTGAGCCAAGCGAGATCTTGATCATCTCGGCGGTCCTCGAGCCGATCGCGAGTTGGTAGACGGTGCGGACATAGTGCGAGATCGCATCATCCATCTCATAGCCCCCGACGCGCACCGAACGCGAGATCACGATCCCACCGAGCGAGATCACGGCCATCTCGCTGGTCCCGCCCCCGACATCGACGACCATCCGCCCGACCGGCTCCTCGATCGCCATCCCCGCTCCGATCGCCGCCGCGATCGGCTCCTCGATCAGGTGCACGCGACGCGCGCCGGCGGCCAGCGATGCCTCCTCGACCGCGCGCTTCTCGACCTCGGTGACGCCGGACGGCGCGCAGACGATCAGGCGCGGATGTGCGAGCCGCCGGTCGATCACCTTGCGGATGAAGTAGCGCAGCATCTCCTCGGTGACCTCGAAGTCGGCGATCACGCCATGGCGCAATGGCCTCGTGGCGGAGATCGTCGCCGGCGTGCGCCCGATCATCCGCTCGGCCTCGGCGCCGACCGCATGCACCATTCCGGTGGCCAGATCCGAGGCTACGACCGACGGTTCAGAGACGACGATCCCCCGACCCCCCACGTACACGAGCGTGTTCGCGGTGCCGAGATCGATCGCCATGTCGTGCACCCCAAGACTCGGGGTGAGGTGGCGCCTTGAGTTGTCGCGACGGGAACCGTCTCTGCGAAACCGGATAGTTGCAAAGGATGTCAGAAGCGGGCGCCATCGCTAATCGCGGACGCCTTCGTGCGCATCCAGCACGCGCTGAGGGCTGGCCTCTAACCTCCTGCGCGTCTAGCGCTCGCCCGGGAGCTTGCGTGGATACTGCGAAATCGACGTGCCGCCGTCGAGCGCGGTCGAGACGATCCGGTTCTGCTCGGTGGCATGGGCGATCGGATACCCCTCGCCCGACGCGGCCCGCTCGGGCCGGCCGATGTAGCCGAACTGAAGCGCCTCGGGAAGCACCTGCAGCAGGCGCGGCGACATGAACGCGCGCGCGCCCATGTTGCGCGGCTCCTCCTGCACCCAGACGACCTCCTGCAGGTTCGGGTACTCGGCGACGAGCTCAAGGATCTCGGCCTGCGGGAACGGATACAGCAGCTCGACGCGGCCGATCGCGACACTGGGATTCTCGGCCCGGTCGGGGTGACCCAACAGGTCGTAGTAGATCTTGCCGGTGCACAGGACCAAGCGGGTCACACGCCCGGGGTCGGCGACCGCCGGGTCGGCGAGCACCGGGCGGAAGCGCCCCTCGACGAGCTCGTCCAGCGTGCTGCTCGCCTGCGCGAGGCGCAGCAGGCTCTTGGGGGTCATGATCACCAGCGGACGTTGCTTGGCGATCCGGGCCTGGCGGCGCAGGAGATGGAAGTACTGCGCCGGCGTGGTCGGGTTGGCGACGCGGATGTTGCCCTCGGCCGCGAGCTGCAGAAAACGCTCGAGCCGCGCCGACGAATGCTCCGGGCCCGAGCCCTCGTAACCGTGGGGGAGCAGCAACGTCAGCCGCGAGGTCTGCCCCCATTTCGCGAGGCCCGAGACGATGAACTGGTCGATCACCACCTGCGCGCCGTTGACGAAGTCCCCGAACTGCGCCTCCCAGATCACCAGCGTCTCGGGCCCCTCCTGCGAGTAGCCGTATTCGAAGCCGACGCAGGCCATCTCAGACAGCGGGCTGTTGTGCAGCTCCATCGGAGCCAGCGCACCCGGCAGATGTTGCATCGCGCAGTGCTCCTGGCCGGTCTTGGGGTCGTGGAGCACGAGGTGGCGTTGGCTGAACGTCCCACGCTCGGTGTCCTGCCCGGTGAGGCGGATCGGGATGCCCTCGGTCAGCAGCGACGCGAACGCGAGCGCCTCGGCGTGCGCCCAGACGATCCCCTGACCCGTCTCGATCGCCTCACGGCGCTGCTCGAGTTGCTTAACCAGCTTCGGATGGACGTTGAAGCCGTCGGGGACGGCCAGCAGCTCCTCGCCGAGCACGTGGAGCCGGTCGAGCGAGACCGCGGTCTTGACCTCCGGCGATGGGGTCCGATCGAGCTGGTACTCGCCGGTCGCGTGCTCGACGCTCTTGGCGGCGGCGATCCGCTCCTTGAGCTCCTGGTGGGAATCGGCCAGCACCGCCCAGACGGCGTCGGTCATCTCGGTCGACTCCTGCTCGGTGACGACGCCGCTGTCGATCAGCCGGCGCGCGAACAGCTCTCGCGCCGACGGGTGCTTCTTGATCGCCTGGTACATCTCGGGCTGCGTGTAGGCGGGCTCGTCGGCCTCGTTGTGACCGAAGCGCCGATATCCGATCAGGTCGATCAGGACGTCGTGACCGAACTCCTGGCGGAACGCGAACGCGAGCCGGACGGCAGTGATGCACGCGGCGACGTCATCAGCGTTGACGTGGATGATCGGGACGTCGAAGCCCTTCGCGAGGTCGGAAGCCCAGGTCGTTGAGCGGGCGTCGTCAGGGTCGGTGGTGAAACCGACCTGGTTGTTCTGAATGATGTGGACCGTGCCGCCAACCGTGTAGCCGTCGAGCGCCTGCAGGTTCAGCGTCTCTGCGACCACGCCCTGGCCCGGGAAGGCGGCGTCGCCGTGCAGGATCACCGGGATCGCGGCGTTGGTGTCCTGGTGGGCGTGCGGTCCCTGACGGGTCGTCTGGGCCGCGCGCGTGGCGCCGGCGACGACCGGCGCGATGACCTCGAGGTGGCTCGGGTTGGACTCGAGGCGGACCGTGATCGACTCGCCACCGTCGAGCAGGTAGCTGCCCTGCGTGCCGTGGTGGTATTTGACGTCGCCGGTGCCTCCCTGCGGCAGCGTGGTGATCGGCTCAAGCGTCGAGGAGCCCTCGAACTCGGCAAAAATCGACTCGTACGGCCGTCCGAGGTTGTGGGCAAGGACGTTGAGGCGCCCGCGGTGGGCCATCCCGATTACGACCTCGCGGGCACCGCGCGTCGCCGAGAGCTGAATGATCTCGTCGAGCATCGGGACGGTCATGTCGAGGCCCTCGACGCTGAACTGCTTCTGCCCGAGGTATGCCTTGTGCATGAAGCGCTCGAACGCGTCGACCTCGGTCAGGCGCTTGAGCAGCGCCTTCTGCTCCTCGGCGGTCAGCGCGCGGCGGAAGGTGCCCGATTCGATCGCCTCGCGCAGCCACAGCCGCTGGCGATGCGAGGCGATGTGCTCGATCTCATACGCGATCGTGCCGCAATAGGTCTCGCGCAGGTGGGGTAGCGCCTCGGCGAGCGTCGCGCCCGGCACGTACATCCGCAGGATCCCGGCGGGGATCCGAGCCATCAGCTCCGGGGTCAGGCCGAGCGGCTCGGGATCGAGTGCCGGGTCGCCCTCGGACTCGCGCCCGAGCGGGTCGAGCCGGGCCGCGAGGTGGCCGTGAGTGCGGTGCGCCTTGAGCAGCGAGGTGGCTGCCTGAACCGCCTGCAGCAGCTCCTCGCCGGGCTCTGCGGCTGGAGCGGGCTTCGCCGGGGCGCTGGTTGCAGCCGCCACCGGGGCGGGTGCAGGCGCGGGCGACAGTCCGGGCAGGTCGACGCCGAGGTCGTCGAAGATCGTCTCGTAGAAGCGCTCGTCCCCCTGCAGCAGGGCCTCGATCCGCTGCAGGAACCGGCCGGACTCGGCGCCCTGAATGATCCTGTGGTCATAGGTCGAGGTCATTGTCATGACCTTCCCGGCGCCGATCGCGGGGGCGATGTTCTCGAGTCCGACGGGATAGGCGATCGAGCCCGTCGCGACGATCGTCCCCTGGCCGACCATCAGGCGCGGGACACTGGCGACGGTTCCAAGCCCGCCCGGGTTGGTGAGCGTCAGGTTGCCGCCGCTGAGGTCGTCGACGCTGAGCGTGTTTGTGCGGGCCTTCTCGACGAGCGCGTTGTACGCGTCGAGGAAAGCGCCGAACGACAGCCGTCCGGCGTCGCGGATCACCGGCACAATCAGCGTCCGCGAGCCGTCCTTGCGCTCGACGTCGACCGCCAGTCCGAGGTTGACCGCGCCGTCGTCGTGGCGGTAGGGCTTGCCGTCGGTCTCGGAGAAGTGGTGCGCCATGACCGGCAGCTCGTCGGTCGCGACGCGGGCGATCGCGTACGCGATCAGGTGCGTGAACGAGACCTTCCTGCCCGCGTCCTTGAGCTGCTTGCGGCGCTCGTCGAGGATCGTCACGGTCATCGTGCGGAACGAGGTCGCGGTCGGGATCGACCGGCTCTGGTCCATGTAGCGGGCGAGCGCTGCGCCGCTGCCCTTGATCAGCTCGGTGCCGGCGGCGGATGCGGCCGCGCCGTTGCCTGCTGCGAGCACGTCGGACTTGGTGATCCGGCCGCCGCGGGCGCTGCCCGTGACGTGGCTGAGGTCGATTCCGTTGGCGGCCGCGACCCGACGCGCGACCGGCGAGATATGCGCGTCATCGGAGGGGAGGACGCTCGGAGGGGCAGCGGGCGCGGCGGGCTGCGGCGCGGCCTCGCCGTCGCGTGCGGCCGATGCCCCGGCGGTCATGCGCGCGATCACCTGGCCGACCGTGACGGTGTCGCCCTCAGCCGCGAGGATCTCAGTGATCGTGCCTGAGGCGGGCGCCGGGAGCTCCATGTCGACCTTGTCAGTCGAGATCTCGACAACCGTGTCGCCGTCGGAGACCTGGTCGCCGACCTTGACAGCCCACTCGAGGATCGTCCCCTCGGTGACGGACTCGCCGCCGGTCGGCGTGACGATCTCGATCGTCTTGCCGGCCGCGCCGTCCTGCGCCGCGAGGGCCTCCGCTTCGTTCACCGCGCCTGCGACCTGCTCCTCGGGCGTCGTTGGGGGCGATTCGCCCGAGACGGGCAGCTGCTCGGCCGGGGCGCTGCCGTTCTCGCCGGGCGCGATCTCGGCAAGCAGCGCGCCGACGGCGACCGTATCGCCCTCGCCGGCGTGGATCTTGACGACCGTCCCGGCAACCGGCGCGGGGACCTCCGCATCGACCTTGTCAGTCGAGATCTCAACCACCGTCTCGTCGGCGGCGACCGTGTCGCCCTCCTGCTTGTGCCACTCGAGCACCGTGCCTTCGCTCACCGAGTCGCCCATCGCCGGCATCACGACGTGCACCGTGCCCGTATCTACAGCCATATCCGTATAAGGACTCTAACGCGTGATTGGGGACCCAGCGCACGCGTCATGGCACGCCCACCGGGGCCTGAGCCTCGGCCGCTCGCCGGCGCCGGCGAGCTTCGATCACGAACCCACCGGAGCCGCAGAACGGCCCCAGCCCACCGAGTACCGCGACCGTGACCGCCAGCCAGAACGGGACGATCCGGGCCCGCGCCGCGGCGATGCAGACCAGCGACATCACGATCCAGATCAGCCCGTGCGCGAGACCGAAGATGAACGTCCACGGCTCCGGCTTTCCGAGCGCGAATGCGCAGACCAGCAGCGACAGAAAGATCACCGAGTGGGTGAACGAGACCGCCTCGAGCCGGCGGAAGGTGATGTAGCGGGACACTAAGCCGCAGACAGGGTCTCGGCCAGCAGGCGCAGCGGGGCGTCCGCCTCCGGCGGCCAGTGATCGACGCTCGCCGGCCACCACGCGTAGTCGTCGTGTTCGGAGTCGGGGGTGACGGTGGCGCCATCGCTCAGCCACGCCATGCCGACGATCAACACGACGCCGCTCTCAAGGCCGACCAGCGCCTCGACCGTCAAGCGGTCGGCGACGACCGACCATTCCTCGTCGAGCTCGCGGGTCATCGTCTCTGCCGGGTTCTCGTCGACCTCCACCGATCCGCCGGCGCCAAGCGCCCAACGGCCGGCCCATGATGCCAGCCAGCGTGCGCGGCGCCCGGCAAGCCAGCGGCCGTCGGCGGCCCGCACCACGCACAGCGCCGACAGGCTCTGGGCCGCGTCCTCGGGCAGCAGCCGCAGGGCCCAGCGGGCCGGCTGCAACTCGAGCTCCAGGCGGTCGGGATCGGCGCTGAAGCTCGCAAGGCGGGCCGCGTAGCCATCGTGACTCGGCGAGCCACGATGACGCAGCTCGTCGAGCTTGCGATCGGCCGCCTGGGTCGCACTGGCGGCGGGCTCGAATGGCTCCGGCAGCCAGGAGGTCTGCACGCGCGACGGATCCCACGGACCACGGGCCAAAACACCTGTCTGTACCGGCACGGCTAAACCGTACCGGGGTAGGCTCGCACCGTGGCTCGCCGCCGCTTGCATTGGGGTTGGGGTTACGAGGACGAGCAGCCCTCGCCGGATCGGCTCCGCGCCACGGCGGTGTCTCTTTCCGAGCACCTCGGCTTTGGCTCGGTCGAGCCCGAGCTGCCGGTGGGGCTCGGGCAGGTGCGACTACCGGCGCCGAGCCTCAGCCCGCCGGCGTCGCTGGCCGGGATCTGCTCGGCGAGCGACTACGAGCGCGCGCTGCACAGCTACGGCCGCTCGTACCGCGACGTTGTGCGCGGCTTCCGCGGGCAGTTCGAGAACCCGCCGGACGCGGTCGCGCACCCGCGCGACGAGGCGCAGCTGGAGGCGGCGCTCGCATGGGCGCTTGATTCGGGCGCGGCCGTGATCCCGTTCGGCGGTGGCACGAGCGTCGTCGGAGGCGTCGAGCCCCGCGTCGATCGGGACCGCTTCAGCGGCGTCGTGACGATCGATCTGAAGGCGATGGACCGCGTGCTCGAGGTCGACCGGACGTCGCTTGCGGCACGGATCCAGGCGGGCGCGACCGGTCCGCGGCTCGAGCAGCAACTACGCGAGGACGGCCTGACGCTGCGCCACTACCCCCAGTCGTTTCAGTTCTCGACCCTCGGCGGCTGGATCGCGACCCGCGCCGGTGGCCATTTCGCGACCCTCTACACGCACATCGACGACGTTGTCGAGTCAGTCCGGGCGCTTACCCCTGCGGGGATCTGGGAGTCACGCCGGTTGCCCGCCTCCGGTGCCGGCGTGTCGCCCGACCGGCTGCTGCTCGGCTCGGAGGGCACGCTCTGCGTGATCACCGAGGCGTGGGTGCGGGTCCGCGAGCGACCCTCGTTTCGCTCGTCGGCCGCGGTCCGCTTCCCCGACTTCCTGACCGGCGCGACGGCCGTGCGTGTGCTGTCGCAGTCAGGCCTTCACCCTTCCAACTGCCGGCTTATCGACCCGGCCGAGGCGGCGCTGACCGGAGCCGGCGACGGTTCCGCGGCGCTGCTGGTGCTCGGCTTCGAGTCGCCGGCGCGAGAGACCGAGTCGCTGCTGAGCTTGGCGCTCGAGTGCTGCGGCGACCACGGCGGGTCGTGGGACGAGCGCTCGGTGGACAGCGACGAGGCGGTCGGCACGTGGCGTGAGGCGTTCCTCCGTGCCCCGTACCTGCGTGACACGTTCGTCGCGATGGGCGTCCTCTCAGAGACGTTCGAGACCGCGATCACATGGGACCGGTTCGAGCCGCTGCACGAGGCGCTGATCGAGCGCGCGGCCTCTGCGGTTCGTGAGACGTGCGGCGCCGGCTCCGTGACGTGCCGTTTCACACACGTCTATCCCGACGGGCCGGCGCTCTACTTCACCGTGCTAGCGCCGGTGCAGCGGGGGGCGGAGCTCGAGAGCTGGGACACGATCAAGGCGACGGCGAGCAACGCGCTGCTGGCCGGCGGGGCGACGATCACGCACCACCACGCAATCGGGCGCGACCACCGGCCGTGGTATGACCGCCAGCGGCCCGAGCCGTTCGCGGCCGCGCTCAGAGCCGCCAAGCACGAGCTCGACCCAGCCGGGGCGCTCAATCCCGGCGTGCTGATCGACGCGAACTAGAGGCGCTCGAGCAGCGCCCGGGCCGATGGCGCCTGATCGGGCGTCAGCCGCGGCAGCAGTTCGAGCCATCCCGGCTGCTCGGCGACCGCGGCGCGCATCTGAACGAGCGCTGCTTCCATGTCGCCCTCCTGGGCGGCCCCGAGGCCGGCCCAGAAGCGCAGCTCGTGTGACTCGGGCGCGAGCTCCGACGCCTTCACGTATAGGGCCGCCGCCCCGTCGTGGCGGCCCTCGCCGACGAGCTGGTCCGCCCTTCCGGCCAGCGTGTAGGCCTCGTGCAGGCGTTGCAGGCGGCCGAGCTCGGGCAGCGGATCGGGATGGTCCTCGACCCGCAGCGAGATGACGGTGTCCCAGCTGTTGCCCTCGGCAGGCACGACCAGAATCGCCGCCGACTGGCGGCCGCGGACGTCGCCGCCCTCGGCCTCGGCCGCATCGAGCGCTGCAAGCAGTCGCTTGGTCAGCGGGCTGTTGGAGGCGGCGAACGCGTCCAGCATCGCCGGCCAGACCCGCTCCGAGGCCATGATGTTGGCCTGGCACGAGACCGCGTCGCCCTGGATGTCGCCGGCGAACGCCATGCATATCTCGCCGGTGTGCGCTGCGACGCCCCCATCGGCATCGACCATCGCGACCTGGCGTGAGGAGCGGCCACGATCGTGCGACAGCAGTGTCT
>JBKQJQ010000567.1:0-3407 GCA_052147875.1 Solirubrobacteraceae bacterium
AGTACATCCGCTTCTTCGAAGAGATCGGGATCGACGATGTTCCGGTCGTCGGCGGCAAGAACGCCTCCCTTGGTGAGATGTACCGATGCCTCTCCGACGACGGCGTGCTGGTGCCCAACGGCTTTGCCACGACCGCCGACGCATACCGCCAGGCGCTCACCGCGGCCGGAGCATGGGAGGGGCTCCACGACGCCCTCGACGAGCTCGACCCTTCTGACATGAGCGGTCTCGCTCGCCGCGCCCACGCCGCGCGGGAGGTCGTATACGGCGCTGGCCTACCGACGGACGTGGCCCAGGAGATCATCGCCGGATACCGCCGGCTGCAGGAGCAGTACGGCGAGGACGTGAGCCTCGCCGTGCGCAGCTCCGCTACCGCCGAGGACCTGCCCACTGCGAGCTTCGCGGGACAGCAGGAGACCTTCCTGAACATCCGCGGGGTCGAGAGCCTTCTCGATGCTTGCCAGCGCTGCTACGCCAGTCTGTTCACGGACCGCGCAATCCACTACCGCGTCGACCAGGGGTTCGACCACTTCTCGATCGGCCTCTCGATCGGGATCATGAAGATGGTACGGGCGGACATCGCAGCGTCGGGCGTGTTCTTCTCGCTCGACACCGAGTCCGGATTCCCCGACGTCGTCTTCGTCACCGGCGCGTACGGGCTTGGGGAGAACGTCGTCCAGGGCGCCGTCGATCCCGACGAGTTCTACGTGCACAAACCGATGCTGGCGCGCGGCCACCGGACGGTGCTCCGCCGCCGGCTGGGGGATAAGGCCGTCAAGATGGTGTTCGCCGAGGGCGGGAGCAAACAAACCGTCCGTAACATCCCCGCGCCGAGGGCCGACCGCGAGCGGTACTGCATCGCCGACGAAGACGTTCTCGAGATCGCCGACTACGCGGTCAAGATCGAGCGCCACTACGGCCGCCCGATGGACATGGAGTGGGCCAAGGACGGGGTCGACGGCAAGATCTACGTCGTCCAGGCCCGCCCGGAGACCGTCGCCTCACAGCGCCAGCCGACGCTGCTTGAGACGTGGGGGCTCGATGGCAGCGGCGAACGGCTGGCAGAGGGCCGTGCGGTCGGTGAGAAGGTCGCCTCCGGGCGGGCGCACACGATCGCCGACATCGCGCATCTCGGAGACTTCCAACCCGGGGAGGTGCTGATCGCCGACACGACGACGCCGGATTGGGAGCCGGTGATGAAGACCGCCGCCGCGATCGTGACCAACCGCGGCGGGCGGACGTGCCATGCGGCGATCGTCGCCCGCGAGCTCGGGGTGCCGGCGATTGTCGGCACCGGCGATGCGACAACGGTCATCGCCACTGGGCGGGTCGTGACCGCGTCGTGTTGCGAGGGCGACACGGGGCGGGTGTACGACGGTCAGGTCCCGTTCCACGTCGACACGGTGGAGATTTCGGAGATCCCGCGCCCGCGGACGAAGATCATGGTCAATCTCGGCAACCCCGACCTGGCATTCAAGACGTCCTTTTTGCCCACCGATGGGGTTGGCCTGGCGCGGATGGAGTTCATCATCAACGAATCGATCAAGGCTCATCCGCTGGCGCTCATCCATCCGGAGCGAGTCACGGACTCGCAGGCGCGAGCGGAGATTGAGCACCTGATTCGCCTCTACCCGGACGGCCAGTCGTTCTTCGTCGAGCGTTTGTCGGAGGGCATCGGCACGATCGCCGCCGCGTTCTGGCCGAAGCCGGTTGTCGTGCGGATGTCCGACTTCCGCAGCAACGAATACGCCGGCCTCGTCGGTGGTGCCGATTTCGAGCCGCCTGAGAACAATCCGATGATCGGCTTCCGCGGCGCCTCGCGCTACGCGCACCCCGCGTACGTCGAGGGCTTCACACTCGAATGCCGCGCGATGACGCGCGTCCGGGAGGAGATGGGGTTCACCAACGTGATCCTGATGATCCCGTTCGTCCGCCGCGTGGCCGAGGCCGAGAGGGTCCTCGCCCAGATGGCGGAGCTCGGGCTCCGTCGAGGCGAGAACGGCCTCCAGATCTACGCCATGTGCGAGATCCCCAACAACGTCGTGCTGATCGACCAGTTCTCCAAGGTGTTCGACGGCTTCTCGATCGGCTCAAACGACCTCACGCAGCTCACCCTCGGGGTCGACCGCGATTCGGAGACGGTCGCCTTCGATTACGACGAGCGTGACGAGGGGGTCAAGGAGATGATTCGCCTCGCGGTCGAGGGTTGCGCGCGCAACGGGATCCACTCCGGGTTGTGCGGGCAGGCCCCCTCGGACTATCCGGACATGGCGGAGTACCTCGTCGAGCTCGGGATCGACTCGATCAGCCTCAATCCGGATACCGTCGTCCGCACCACCGAGCGGATCCTCGCGGTCGAGCGCCGGCTGTCTGCAACCGGCGGTCAGCTCACCGGCGTCGGGAACGGAGCGCGGCGGCCATAGCCCGCCGCGCTCGCGGATCGGACGTCGGACGGCGACGGGCGCGCGCTGCGGCTGGTGGGGCGGGCCCAAAGCTCACGCACGCGCGCGCAACTACTCAGCGCTCGCGTGCCGCTCAAACAGCCGCCGGTCGAGCAGCATCAGCGCGTCGCCGATGACGTCGTCCAGGGGCCGGTCGGTTCGCAGCGCCAGGTGCGCCCATGCCGGCACCTCGTCGAGCGGCTCCCAGCTCTCGATCTCGCGAACTACGACCGCCGCGCTCGCGTCGGAGATCCCCCGAGGGCCACGGTCGCGCCGCGACCCGCGCTCGGCGAGGACCGCGCCGGGGGCCCGACATTCGACGAACACGGTCGGTCCCCGTGCGTCGAGGGCGGCGGCGAACGTCCGGCGGTCTTCGAGGTGGCGAAAGGTGGCGTCGACGATCGCCCCCCGGCTGGTCGCCAGCGCATGGTGGGTGCGCCGCGCGAGCTCGGCGTAGGTCCGCGCGTTCCACTCGCGGGTGTAACGCGCGGACGAGGCGCGCTCTGTCGGGCGAACGCCGGCAAGCTGCTTGCGGGTCACATCGGAGCTGAGGTGGGGTAGGCCCGAGATCTCTGCCAGCGCGCTCGCCAGCAGCGACTTGCCGCTTGCCGGGAGCCCGCAGACCACGATCACGAGCGGCAGGCGTGCGCGCCACCCGAACCGCTCGGCGATCGCGAGCAGCTCGCGGGCGCGTGCACTCTCCCTGCCCCGCTCGGCGCTTCCGGCCGGCAGCTGGGAGTGGCGGACCAGCGCGACCTTGGCACGCACGAGCGCGCGATAGGCGGCATAGAAGGCGAGCAACGACTCGTCGCCGGGATCTCCGCCTGCATCCCGATACGCCTGAACGAGCACCTCGCCGAACCGCTCGCCTCCGTGCACGGCGAGATCCAGCACCAAGAACGCTAGATCGTCGGCCACGTCGAGCTCTCGCAGCGACGGATCGAACTCGACACAATCGACGATCTG
>JBKQJQ010000568.1:0-4185 GCA_052147875.1 Solirubrobacteraceae bacterium
GCGATCACGTTCGGCACGTTCGCCTCGGCGGCGGCGTCGATCGCCTTGCGCGTCCGGCTGATCACTTCCTCGTGATAACGCGGATTGTTGAAGCCGCGCATGAACGGGGCGCCCGGCATGCCGTTGGGGGCGATGGCGCAGGTCAGGTTGTGCCTTTTCAAGACGCCCCAGTCGTCCGGCGATACGATCTCCACGGAGGTCTTCGCGAGCAACCTGATCCGGGGCCGGCTGCTTGCACTCGCCCGACTCTGGAGCCGCGGCGGCGGGCCGCTTGTGCTGCTCGCCTGCGCACCAGGAGAGGCACACGACATCAGCCTGCTCGCGTTCGGCCTGCTCCTGCGCTCGTACGGCTGGCGGATCCTCTTCCTCGGCGCCGACACGCCAATCTCCACACTGGCACAAACGGCCAAGACAACACAGCCGGAGCTCGCGGTCCTCACCAGCTTCGACCCGGCCCTGTTCCAAGCCGAGAAGACCGCGCTGCGCCGTCTCGCGAAGATCGCTCCACTCGCGCTCAGCGGCCCCGGCGCATCAGACACGCTGTGCACCCAGCTCGGCTTACGACGGCTGGACGGGGACCTCGTCGATGCCGCCAACGAGATCACATACACCAGGAGTCACTGAACGCACCCTGCCTGGGCGGTGTCTGTTGGGGGTGGCTGATCGTGTGTTTGGCGTTAGGCGCTGGCGTGGATGGTTGCGCGGGGTTGGGTGATGGTGCGGCGGGCGACGCTCAGGTTTTGGGCTGCGAAGGAGAGGCCTAGGACGAGGAAGATCTCGACGGCGCCGGCGGTGGGGTACCAGCCGGTGATCGAGTCGATGGTCCCGACCGCGAACTTGCAGGCGATGAGCGCGATCCTTCTGAGGCGCCCGCGGGACACCTGGCTGCCGGGTTGTGGTGCCCGCTGGATGAGAGTCCCGCCAGCTAGGAGCTGACGTCGCTGTTGCGCACGGCGATGGTGCCGGCGATGACGAGCACCAGGGCGTAGCCGAGCAGCAGCAGCCCGGCGGGGAGCTGGCCGATTCGGGTGCTCTGGCTGGCGGTGCGGGCCAGCGAGTGGCCGACGCCGCTGAGCCCATATTTCTTGATCCCATCCCCGAAGCCGCCGGGGATGATCCCCAACAGGTTCTCGATCACGAACACCCAGGCCAGCACGGCCACGAGCGCGACCGCCTGGTTGCGCACCAGCGCGCCCACGCCCAGGCCGAACGCGGCGTAGAGCATCGTGCCTACCGCACCGCCGATGACCGCTCCGATCCAGTCTGAGGTGCTCATCCCGGTGGCGATCCCGCGGCTCGAGAGGATCCCGGCGAAGATCCCAGCGCACACGCCGTAGCAGAACAGTCCCAGGACCAGGCCGGCGAGCAGCTGGGCTAAGAGCTTGGCGGCGACGAATCGGGCGCGGACGGGCTCGACGAGCAGGCTGGGGGTGATCGTGCCGTGGCGAAACTCCGTGGTTATCCCCATCACCCCGATGACGAGCGCGAACAGCGGCGCCAGTCCCGCGACCGCCAGCAGGTCACGGCCCGGCGTTCCCGTGTTCTTGAAGGTTCCCAGCGCGGCGGCGAGCACCGCGATGATCAAGATCAACGCGACTGCACCACCGATCAGCGCGTCGAACGTGCGCGTGGTGCGCAGCTTGAGCAGCTCCGAGCTGAGCAGGCGCGTCACGACGGCCCTCCTGCGGAGCCGGTCAGCTCGAAGAACACGTCCTCGAGCGACTCACCACGGGCGGCCAGCTCGGAGATGACGATCCCGTTTGCGGCGATCATCCGGCCGATCTGCTCGCCGGTTCGGTCGGCCACCACGATCGCGCCGTCGCCGGCTCCCTCGACCTGCGCCCCGTCTGATCGCAGCAGCTCGGCAAGCCGCACGGTGTCCGGCCCGGCAACACGCATGCCGCCGTTGCGCTGAGCCATCAGCTCGGCCAGCGGCGCCTGCAGGACCGAGCGGCCGTGGTTGATGACGACCACCTCGTCCGCGGTATGGGAGATCTCTGCCAGCACGTGACTGGAGACCAGGATCGAGCGCCCCTCGCCTGCGAGCGAGCGCAGGAAGTCGCGCAGCCAGCGGATCCCCTGCGGGTCCAGCCCGTTCGCGGGCTCGTCGAGCACCAGCACCTGCGGGTCGCCCAACAGCGCAGCCGCCAGACCGAGGCGCTGACGCATGCCCATCGAGTAGCTGCCCGCCCTCCGGTCGGCCGCATCCGTCAGGTCGACGAGCTCGAGCAGCTCATCGACGCGTGCGCGTGCAACCCCGGCCGCCCGGGCGAGCACGCGAAGGTGGTTGCGTCCCGAACGCCCCGGGTGCAGATCGTCGCCGTCGAGCAGCGCCCCCACCGTTTGCGCCGGATGCTCGAGCTCTGAGTAGCGTCGGCCGTCGATCGTCGCGCTGCCAGCGGTCGGGCGTACGAGCCCGAGCAGCATGCGCATCGTCGTCGTCTTGCCCGCACCGTTGGGACCGAGGAAGCCGACGATCCGCCCCGCGGTCACCGAGAACGACAGACCCTCCACGGCCACGGTCTCGCCGAAGCGCTTGGTCAGTCCGGTCGCCTCGATCGCCGCGCTCATGTCCCCGCCGCCGTCAGTCGCTGGGGGAACCAGAGCGGCTACGTGGCCCAGGCGAGGGGCGGCGGGTTGGCGGCCGGCGTCGACGGGAAGCGCTGCGTGCTGGCGGTCCGCTTGATCTGTTTCCGGTCCAACCGCAAGTACTTCGGCCTCGAGCGCTGCATCCGATCGCTCCTCGGGGCGGTATTCCCGGCGACCGGTATCCCGCTGGTACCACACGCGCATCCGACGGCCGGTCTCGGGGTCGACAAACACCTCTGCGGTCGGTTGGGCGGGACTACCGTCGCCAGCCGCCGCGCGACTGCGCCCATAGCGGTCCCAGCCGAACAGGGCGATGACGATCCCTGCGACGACCACGAGCGCGACGACCACCCACAGCATGACGGCTCAGCTCGCGCCGGTGACGTCGGACGGCGCCGCGTCCCACTCGACCACCCGGGCGGTTCCATAGGCCACGATCTCGCTCATGGTCGCGCCCATCTCGGTGGAGTCGAACCGCATCATGCAGATGGCGTTTGCCCCCATCGCGGCGGCGTTCTCGACCATGCGGTCGACGGCTTGGCGCCGTGCATCCTCGTTGAGCTTGACA
The DNA here is from genome assembly GCA_052147875.1 of Solirubrobacteraceae bacterium. Classification (GTDB taxonomy): domain Bacteria; phylum Actinomycetota; class Thermoleophilia; order Solirubrobacterales; family Solirubrobacteraceae; genus Palsa-465. The sequence continues at coordinate 3,158 of JBKQJQ010000568.1, forward strand.
TAGGAGCGGATCTCGCCTCCGACCAGGCTCTTCAACCACGCGGCGATGTTGCCGCCAAGGCTTCGCGACCGGACCGTCAGTCCGAACACCTGGCCGATCGTCCTCGTGACCCGCGTGCCCGAGATGTGCTCGGTGGTGGTGACGATCATGGATTGCGACTGCGTGATGCTCTCGGGTGATGCCGCCATCGGTCCTCCCTCGTGCCAGTTATCGTCCGTGATGATTACATTATGATATCAGATCGATGTCGCTGCAACATTATCAGTGTGTCTCTGAAACGACCACCGGCGAAGCGGCCGGATTTGAGCGCAGGCAGCCTCGCGTCCTACGCCCGGTCGCGCGTCCACCTCGTCTCCGGCTGCGCGGGAGCACAAGTCCCGCAATGTCGCGGATTGAGCGGCGACCCCCCGAGTGGTTCGTGAACGCAGTTGTGAGCGGGGGCAGACCCAATGGCGGTTCTGTCCGCTGCGGTTCGGCCGCGCTCGGCATGACCCGCGCGCTAGTTGGGATGATCGCCTGCATCGTGCCGGCCGCGTTTGAATCGCCCGCTGGTCGGATGCCGGGTGAGTTCCGATCCCGGCATCTGCTCGTTCGCGTCGCAGAGATCACGGCGGTGATCGCGGTGGTAGCGCTCGCGATCACCGCGCTACCGGGGCTCGATGAGGTGCGCGCGCGTCTGCAGGGCGCCGATCCCGTCTGGGTCGTGGCGCTAGTGGTCGCCGAGATCGTGTCGTGTGGCGGCTACGTATTGGTGTTCCGGTCCACGTTTTGCTCGCAGATGTCGTGGGGCCTGAGTTACGACATCGCGATGGCCGAGCTAGCGGCGAATTCGCTCTTGCCGGCCGGCGGCGCCGGGGGGCTCGCGCTCGGCGTTTGGGCGCTGCGCCAGGCCGGGATGCCGACCGGCCACATCGCCCGGCGCACGGTCGCGTTTTTCATCGTCACAAGCGCCGCGAACTTTTTCGCGCTCGTTGTTGTCGGGATCGGCGTGTTCGTCGGGATCGTTGCCGGCCGTGGGTCTGCGGCGC